>JAFUQY010000294.1 GCA_017472105.1 Clostridia bacterium
CAAAATTTTCTCACTTTTTTCACAAAACACGGAACAAAACCGCACTTTCATACGTCTTATTGGCAGAAGACAAAATTTCACGGAGGACTGACACATGAAACTTCACAGAATTTCTGCAATTTTCCTCGCGTCCCTGATTCTCCTGACCTCATGCGGCGCGAAATCCCTCTCGACCGAGGCGTACGATGCCGGCATGGACTACGTCACCGCGGAAACCGCCATGGTGCAGACCAACGGCTTCACGGGCGGAACATCGAAGCCGTCGTACAGCTATGCCGCGGACTATGCCGAACCGGGCGCACCCATGGAAGAGATCGCGGCGGAAGAGATCGCATCGGAATCCGGCGGCACGAACGACCTGACCGAGCGCAAGATCATCAAAACGGCGAATCTCGAGTTTGAGACGAAGACGTACGACGAGTTCGTCGAGACCCTGATCCGCGAAATCACGACCTGCGGCGGGTACATCGCAAACCAGAGCTCTCGCGGCGGCGGTGAATATTCCTACAATGTCCAGCGGTACGCGAATCTGACCGTGCGCATCCCGGCGGAGGATTACGACCGGTTCATGGAAAAGGCGTCGGATATGGGCAGTCTGACCTACAAATCCGAGTCCACGGACGACGTGACGATGAGCTACGTTGACACCGAGAGCCACATCCGCGCACTGGAAACGGAATACGAAGCGCTCCTCACGATTCTGGAAAAGGCATCGAACCTCGACGACGTGATCCAGCTCCAGTCGAGAATCACCGAGGTGAACTACCAGCTCGACTCCTACAAATCCCAGCTCCGCAAGTACGACGACCTCATCGCCTACTGCACCGTGCACATCTCGGTGAGCGAGGTCTACCGCGAGACGGCGAAGAGTCCCGAGGTTCTCACGTTCGGTCAGCGGATCGCGCAGGCGCTGGAACACACCTTCCTCAACATCGCGGACGACGCACAGGACTTCGCGGTTGACTTCATCGCCGCACTCCCGTACCTCTGCATCTGGGCGGTCGTGATCGTGCTTGCTTTGATTGTGCTCCGCGTGATCTGGCGTAAAGCAAAGCGGCGGTACGAAGTGAAGAAGCTCGATAAGCTCATGAAGCAGGCGGAGAAGAAGGATAACAATGCGTAAGGAGTCGGATGCCTGATTACGGTAGGGGCGATTCATGAATCGTCCGCCGCGGAGTATCTCACGCCTTAATCCGGGTTGCACGCCGCGTTCGGGTTACACGCCTCATCCGTCACGATTTTTCGGGAAAAATCGCGCCACCTTCCCCGGCTTCGTTCATTCGGCTTGGACTGATCGTGCCTGCACGGGGAAGGCTCCCTGTGTTTCCCGTCCCGCAGCATCGCCGGATGTGAACGGGGATTTCCCGTGAAACTCCGTCTGTATATCCGTAGGACTGCGGGAGCATAAACGAAAGAAGCCTTCCCCGTGCACTCGCTTGAAATTTCAGCTTCAAAATCGCAGCCGGGGAAGGTGGCGCGGATTGTAAATCCGTGACGGATGAGGCGTGAACCCTGATGAGGCGGGAAGCGTACCCATCCACCCGAAAATCAATCCACAACACCACACCAAACCACA
>JAFUQY010000295.1 GCA_017472105.1 Clostridia bacterium
CCGGCGATGAGGATGAGCCAGTTCATCTCCTCGGTTTCCAGTCCCGCGATGATCTTGTCGTACAGCTTGTTCCGCATTTCCTCATCATGACAGGCGTCTTTTCTGAGATCGTTGAGGAGTTTATGCTCCGCGCCGTCCGTGATCTGCTCGTTCGTGAACTGGAGATTCAACAGATTCTTGCCGAGCGTACCGCCGAGAGCACCCCGGAAGAGCGCGATAAACTTTTCCAGCTCGATCTCCGGCATCAGTCCCATCGAGACGTCCATTTTCGCGATGATTTCTTTATTGTAATTCACGTAGCATCCGTAGAGCTTGCCCATATTGTTCTTTCCGGGCGCGATTCTCCGGCGGATCTCGTTCAGTTCTTTCTGATTCATGTGTATTCCTCCGTTTTGTCAGTGAATGCAATTATACCACAAGTTTGTGAAGAATTCCAGCACCTGACGAAACGTTTTCCGTTATGGATCAATACCACTTCCATCCGGTGCAGTCCGAGCCGACGGTTTCGTCTCCCGCGAAGTACACCTCGCACGCAAAGTGATATCTGTCAGCATTGTACCACAAACCGACCCGCATTGCAAGCCGCGGAGCCCCTGCGCACCCGGATAATTTTCGGCAAAATTTCCGCATTCCCTTGACTTTGCCGCGTTAATATAGTATAGTATTGGAAGATATCATTCTGAACGGGAGTACAATCATGAAAGAATACACCAATTACGCCGTAGAAAAAGCCATCGAGCTTCTCGCCATCGACAGCCCCACCGGCTACACAAAGGAAGCGGCACAGTGGACGAAATCCGCATTCGAAGCGCTCGGCTTTGACGCAAAGATCACCAACAAGGGCGGCGTCCTCATCGATCTCGGCGGCTCTGACGCGGACAATGCGCTTCTCATCGAGGCTCACATCGACACCCTCGGCGGCATCATCACCGAAATCAAGGGCAACGGACGTCCGAAAATCGCGAACCTCGGCGGTCTCCGTGCGGAAAACACCGAAACCGAAAACGTCCGCGTTCATACCCGTGACGGCAGAGTCTACGAAGGCACCTACCAGCTCGCAAACGCATCCGCACACGTGAATCTGAACTACGGTTCCACGCCGCGTAATTTCGCGAATCTCGAAGTCGTCCTTGACGAAGACGTACGCAATGCGGCGGATACCCGTGCGCTCGGCATCGAGGTCGGCGATTTCGTATGCTTCGAGCCCCGCACCAAGGTCACCGCAAACGGTTACATCAAGAGCCGTTTCCTCGACGACAAGCTGTCCGTGGGCATCATTCTCGCTTTCGCAAAATACCTCGCTGACAACAAAATCACGCCCAAGAGACGCCTTTACGTACACATCACCGTCTACGAAGAAATCGGTCACGGCGGTTCCGCATCCGTTCCGGCAGGGGTCACCGAAGGTCTCGCAATCGACATGGGCTGTGTCGGCGACGGTCTCTCCTGCACCGAAAAGATGGTTTCCATCTGCGTGAAGGATGCCGGCGGTCCCTACAACTACGACATGGTCACCGGACTCATCGAAGCGGCGAAGAAGGAAGGTGCTGACTACGCAGTGGATGCCTACAACTCCTACGGCTCCGACGTGGAAGCAACCCTGCGCGGCGGCTGGGATATCCGTCACGGTCTGATCGGTCCCGGCGTTTATGCAAGCCACGGCTACGAACGTTCCCACATCGACGGCGTGGAAAATACGCTCAAGGTGCTCAAGGGATACGTCGGTGTGTAATGCATAATTCAGAATGCAGAATGTATAATGCATAAGTTTCATGAAATTTCGGGAGATGCTCGCGTATCTTCCGTTTTTTCATGTTTATTTACGTCAAAACCCTTGATTTTACATATATTCCGTATTATAATATAGGGTAAATTTTTTCACACCGGATGTATAATTATGAAATTATCTGAACTCTTGAAGCAGGACAGAATGTCCCTTTCGTTTGAAGTATTCCCGCCGAAGACGGACACTGCGTTTACCTCCGTGAAGGAAGCAACCGAAGAAATCGCGCGGCTGAATCCGTCGTTTGTCAGCGTTACCTACGGAGCCGGCGGCGGAACGAGCAGATACACACTGGATATCGCAAAAAACATCAAACAGACCTACGGCGTGCCGACTCTGGCGCATCTGACCTGCGTTTCCTCGACCCGTGAGACCGTACATCAGCGCATCGAAGACATGAAGAACGCCGGCATCGAGAACGTGATGGCACTGCGCGGCGACCTGACTCCCGAGCTGGAAAACGCCGACCGCAGTCAGTGGACGTACCACCATGCCGTGGATCTGGTGCGGGAGCTGAAGGAATCGGATGCGGATTTCTGCATCGGCGGCGCATGCTACCCGGAAATCCATCCGGAAAGCGCGAATCAGAAGGAAGACATCCTTTATCTGAAGGAAAAAGTGGACGCGGGATGCGAATTTCTGACCACGCAGATGTTTTTCGACAACAATCTTCTCTACAACTTCCTCTACAAAATCCGCGAAGCGGGCATCACCGTTCCCGTCATCCCCGGCATCATGCCGATCACCAACGCCAAGCAGGTCGAACGCGCGATCAAGCTGTCCGGATCGTTCATGCCCCAGCGGTTCAAGTCCCTCGTGGACAAATACGGCTCAAGTCCCGAGGCAATGAAGCAGGCGGGCATCGTCTACGCGCTCGACCAGATCATCGACCTGTACGCAAACGGCATCAAAAACGTCCACGTTTACTCCATGAACAAGCCGGACGTCGCGGAAAAGATCCAGTCGAATCTTTCGGAAATCATCAGATGAATGTAAAGCTGTATCCCGCCGATGCCATACTGCCCGCTGACCGGCGCGAAATCCTGCGGTATGCCCGTGCCGGAGACGCCGGAGAACGCGAAAACAGCCTGCTCACCGAATGTCTCGCGGATCTTCTGCCGCATCTCACGTACCGGGTTGCGTGGGCGGAGTATCCTGTCACCATCAACGGCAGTCACCTCAATCTCGGATTCACAGAGACGGATTCGGCGGATCTCGCGAAAAATCTCCGTGACTGCCCGCGCATCGTGCTTTTTGCCGCCACCATCGGATTTGCCCCGGACAGACTGGCGCAGAAATACAGCCGGATCTCGCCGGTGAAGGCACTGTTCCTCGAATCCATCGGAAACGAGCGGATCGAAGCCCTCTGCGATCTGTTCTGTGCGGAATTTCCCGGTGCGCGTCCGCGATTCAGTCCCGGCTACGGCGATCTTTCGCTTGATTTACAGCGGGAAATCCTTGCCTCCCTCGACTGTCCGCGGAAAATCGGGCTGACGCTGAACGAAAGTCTGCTTCTCTCGCCGTCCAAATCGGTCACGGCAATCATGGGAGTGCAGAATCACACGAAGGAATGATTTATGAAACTTCTTGAATATATCGAAAACAATATTCTTGTCTTTGACGGCGGGATGGGGACGCTTCTGCAAAAGGAAGGTCTGAAACCCGGAGAACTGCCGGAGACGTGGAACATGACCCGCCCGGATGTGCTGGTGAAAATCCACGGGGACTATTTCTCATCCGGTGCGAATGTGGCGACCACGAACACCTTCGGCGCGAATTCCCTGAAATTTTCACCCGAAGAGCTGGATGACATCGTGCGCTGTGCCGTCGGCAATGTCCGCGCTGCAATTGCGGCATCCGATGCACCGCAGGCGAAGTTTGCCGCGCTCGATATCGGACCCACCGGACGGATGCTCAAGCCCCTCGGTGACTTCGATTTCGAGGACGCGGTCGCAGTTTTCGCCGAAACCGTGAAGCTCGGCGTGAAGTACGGCGCGGATTTCATCCTCATCGAGACCATGAACGACAGCTATGAGACGAAAGCCGCACTCCTTGCCGCGAAGGAAAACAGCACGCTTCCCGTGTTCGTCACCAACGCATACGGCGAGGACGGCAAGCTCATGACCGGTGCAAATCCCGCGGCGATGACGGCACTTCTCGAGGGTATGGGCGCGGACGTGATCGGCGTCAACTGCTCCCTCGGCCCGAAGCAGCTCACTCCCATCGCGGATGAATACCTGCGCAACGCGTCCGTTCCCGTCATGGTTCAGCCGAACGCGGGACTTCCCCATGTTTCAGCAGACTCAGGGGAAACCGTGTACGACGTGACGCCCGAAGAGTTTGCCGATGCCTGCGCCGCGATGGTTTCGTCCGGTGTGCGCGTGATCGGCGGATGCTGCGGCACGACTCCGGACTACATCCGCGCAGTCAGCGATAGAATCCGCAAAATCGCACCCGTTCCCGTGACAGAGAAGCACCGCACCGTGGTTTCGTCCTACACCCACGCAGTTCAGTTTGGCGAAAATCCCATCCTCATCGGCGAGCGGATCAATCCGACGGGCAAAAAGCGCTTCAAGCAGGCACTTGCCGAGCACGACATCGGTTATATATTAAATGAAGGAATTTCGCAGGCGGAAAAGGGTGTGCACATCCTCGACGTCAACGTGGGTCTGCCCGAGATTGACGAATGCGCGATGCTCACCGAAGCCGTCACGGAGCTTCAGGCGGTCACCGATCTGCCGCTTCAGATTGACACCGCCGACCCTGCCGCGATGGAATCCGCACTCAGACGATACAACGGCAAGGCGATGATTAACTCCGTCAACGGCAAGGCGGAAAGCATGGCGGCAATCTTCCCGCTGATGAAGAAATACGGCGGCGTCGCGGTTGCCCTGACCCTTGACGAGGACGGAATCCCCGAAAACGTCGAAGGCCGCGTCGCGATTGCCGAAAAAATCCTCCGTGAAGCCGAAAAATACGGCATTTCCAAGGACGATATCATCTTTGACACCCTCGCCATGACGATCAGTGCATCCGCAGAGTCCGCTCTGACGACGGTGAAAGCCCTGCACGAAATCCGTCACCGGCTGGGATGTCACACCTCGCTCGGCGTATCGAATATCTCCTTCGGTCTGCCCCAGCGCGATTTCATCAACTCGACGTTCTTCGCGATGGCACTGGAGCAGGGTCTCTCCGCGGCGATTCTCAATCCCTACTCCGGCGACATGATGAAGACCTACTACGCCTACCGTGCGCTCCATGCCCTGGACGAAAACTGCGCGGAATATATTGATTTTGCCTCAAACTTCGTTCCCGCGCAGTCAAATCCGGTCAATGCCCCGAAAACGGAAACGAAGCCGGATGCAAGTGCCGACCAAACCGCGTCGGAATTGCAGAAGGCGATCGAAAAGGGACTCCGCGAACAGGCTGCCGCTCTGACCGGTGCACTTCTCGCATCCGTCCCGCCGCTTGACGTCGTTCAGCAGGAGATCATTCCCGCACTGGACACCGTCGGCCGCGGATTTGAAGCGAAAACCGTGTACCTGCCCCAGCTTCTGATGAGCGCGGAGGCAGCAAAAGCCGCGTTCGAAAAAATCAAGGAAAAGCTGGCAGGCACGTCGTCCTCTGCGATCCGTTCACCGTTCGTGATTGCGACCGTCAAAGGCGACATCCACGACATCGGCAAGAACATCGTGAAGCTGATTCTGGAAAACTACGGCTTCGCGGTCTCCGATCTCGGACGTGACGTCGCGCCGGAAACGATTGCGGAGGAAGTGATCCGTCTGCATGCCCCGTTCGCCGGTCTGAGCGCGCTGATGACAACGACCGTCCCTGCCATGGAAGAGACCGTGAAGCTCCTGCGCGAGAAAGCTCCGTGGTGCAGAATCGTCGTGGGCGGTGCCGTCCTGACCGA
>JAFUQY010000296.1 GCA_017472105.1 Clostridia bacterium
GCTTCACATACACCTATTCTGCCAGACAGCAGGAAGAAATCAAGCGGATCCGCCAGAAATACCTGCCGCCGGAAGAGGACAAAATGGAACAGCTCCGCAGGCTCGACAGAAGTGCTGCGCAGAAGGGAAACATCGCCGCGCTTGTGACCGGTGTGATCGGGATGCTCTTTTTCGGCTTCGGGATGAGCTGTGTCATGGTGTGGACCGGCATGCTGCTGATTCCGGGAATTCTGGCAGGTATTTTCGGAATTGTGCTGATGGCTCTTGCAAATCCGGTCTATCACTGCATCACGAAAAAAGAGCGCGAACGCATAGCTCCCGAGATCCTTCGTCTGACGGATGAGCTGATGAAGTGACGGTACAACCGAATATGACGCCGCGTCAGGATGTATGGGAATCCGTCGCGGTGTTTTTTTGTCCGGTCGGCTGACACCTTCGGCATACTTCCGGCAGAAAAGCATATGCTGTGCACGGAGGTGATGGACTTATGCAGAAACGTCAGATCAGAATCCGGTGTGTGTATCGGAATCCGGAAATAACACTCGGCGGGCTTTTGATGGAATCCTTCCGTCTCTATCTCAGCCGTATCCGCGCGGAATGACGGGAAACGGAGGAGGCATGCACCTGAATATCAGCAGTCCCGGAGACTATCATGCGGCACTGTACATCAGACTGTCGAAGGAGGACGAAAACGAAGGCCCGTCCGAAAGCGTGACCAATCAGAAATCCCTGCTGAACGGGTTTGTGAAGGAGCACGGTCTTGATGTGTACGATACGTACATAGATGACGGCTGGAGCGGCACGAATTTCGAACGTCCTGAATTCCGGCGCATGATTGAGGATATCGAGGCGAAGAAGGTCAACATGGTCATCACCAAGGATCTGTCGAGACTGGGGCGTGACTATATTATGACCGGGCACTACATGGAACGGTATTTTCCGGAAAAGCGCGTGCGGTATATCTCGCTTCTCGACGGCATCGACACCGGTGTGGAATCCACTGCCAACGATATCACTCCGTTCCGCGCCATCATGAACGACATGTACGCGAAGGATATTTCCAAGAAAATCAAAAGCGTCAAGCGGGACAAACAGCGGAAGGGACAGTTCATCGGCGGCAAACCGGTCTACGGCTATAAGATGCACCCGACGGAGAAAAACAGAATCGTCATCGATGAGGAGGCGGCATCGGTTGTCCGGCGGATTTTCGGCATGGCACTTTCCGGTGTAAGCTGCCGGCAGATCGCGATCCGTCTCAACGATGAAAAAATTCCGCCGCCCGCGGTGTATGCCGGACGGAAGCCGGGAAAACAGGGTCCGTATGCCGGTATATGGTCTGGTGAGCGGATTGCCGAAATGCTGCGGAACGAAACCTACATCGGCAATATGGTGCAGGGACGGTCGGTGAAAATCAGCTACAAATCGAAAAAATGCCTGAAGCAGAGCCCGGAAAACTGGATCGTGGTGGAGGGAACCCATGAACCGATCATCGACCGGGAATCGTTCCGGAAAGCCGGCATGATGCTGGAAAGCCGGAAGCACACCCGGAGCCGGACATACGATTTTCTGCTCAAGGGGCTGATATTCTGTCACGAATGCGGGCATCCTATGGGTGTCGTGAACCGGAAAAACGCCGCGGGAGAAGATGTGCTGTATCTTGTGTGCAGAACCTACCAGCGGTTTACGAAATCCGGCGTCTGCACCGCTCATGCGATCCAGGAAAAAACACTCACGGATGCGGTGACGGCGAAGGTGCGTGAGGTCTGTGAAGGACGGATGGATCCGGAATCGCTGGAAACGGCCGCGCTTGCCGTCATGGAGGATAAACCGGACAGCAGGGAAGAGCGGATCCGGGAACTGCGCGCAAAAATCGGCAGCATGACGGCGAATCTCGATCGGATGTACATGGATCGGCTCGGCGGGCTTCTGTCGGAAACGGATTTTGACCGGATGTACCGGAAAATCAGGGAAGACCGCACCGCGCTGGAAAACTGTCTGGCGGACACGGAGCGGGAGAAGGCGCATTTCCGGACGCCGGAGGAAAGGGCACGTGCGCTCGCTTCGGAGTTCATGGAATCCGCATGCACGGACAGGGAGGTTCTGGTCAGTCTGATCGAGAGGATCGAGCTGACCGACGACAGGGAAGTCATCATAAAATTCCGCTTCCGCGATCCGGAGGCGTTTGTTTGACGGCATCGAACTTACAATAGCGGCAGCGGTATGTATCGCGGATTGAGAAAGCGGCGCTGGAAAAGCTGAGAAAAATCCTGTAAACGGCATAAAGCAGCCGGATCGCATTCATGAATTGGATTCAATTATGAAGGAATATCGGTGAAATTCTTTCTAAACAGCCTTAATTGTTCAAGAATCGTTGCCGATTTTCGCCTGATCCGGCTGTTTTTTCTTCATTTTCTATTGACAAACCATGTCCGGGAGTGTATAATACTTCCGTGTACAGTAAAGAAGAACCTTCTCCGTTCTCACCTTACCGCGCCTGCGGATAGGGTTAATAGTGAACCTGATGGATGCGGGTGAATTGTTTTCGTGCGGAGACAGACTTCTTCGCGCGTTTTTTCTGTTTTGGTGTTTAGAAAGGCGCGCAGGGTGGAATGCTGTACAGGGACGGTTTCTGCTGTCCCGGATGAATACGGAACTATGGGATCACTCCCTTGTTCAATATACATTTTTCTATACATTTTTTGGAGGAAATCATGAAAAAGCTCATCGCAATGCTGCTGGCACTGACCATGTGTCTCGGCATGTTCGCGGCGTGCGGTTCCAAGAATGCTGACGTAAGCTACACTTACAACGGTGCTACTACCGCTCTCGGCAACAACTGGAACCCTCACACCTGGGAAACCAGCGCTGACGACGCGATCAACGGTTACATCACCTCTCCCTTTGTAACCATGTCCATCAAGGACTCCGAAAACGGTGTGTACCAGTGGGTATATGAAATGGCAACCGCCATCACCGACGTAACCAAGGATCACAAGGACGACCTGACCAAGTACGCAGTAACCCTGCCCGAAGGTCAGACCGCAGAAACCACCGAATCCGGCTATGTATTCGAAATTGCCCTCAATCCCGACGCAAAGTGGGAAGACGGCACTCCCATCAACGCAGACAGCTACATCTACTCCATGAAGCAGCTGCTTGCTCCCGAAATGCACAACTACCGTGCTAACCTGTACATCGCAGGTGAATCCGCTCTCGCAGGCGGCGCAGCATACTACAACTCCGGCGCTCCCATCTACAATGCAATGGTAGCTCCCTATGAAACCGAAGGCGACTTCTCCTACGATCTCGAAAAGGGTATCGCTGACGGTCTCGTATATGTTAACGTAACCAGCGCTGACATCACCCTTTACTCCATGTCCCTCGCAGAACTCAACTCCACCTACGGCATGGGCTTCGACGCTGAAGTCAAGGAACTCACCGATGCTGCAAACGCATACGGCTACACCAAGGTTACCGCTGAAAACCGCGCTACCGTTGAAGCTCTGATTCACGGTCTGCTCTCCGGTCTCTTCGGCATCACCGATGAAGCTGACCTCGCAAACTACACCAAGGAAGCTCTCTGGGTTGACACTCAGACCAAGGGCGAAGTTGTTGACTACGATTCCGCAGTAGGCTGCTACAAGGTTGATGACTACACCATCCGTTATGTCTGTCAGACCGCAATCGACATCAACTACTTCCTCACTTCCTGCACCAGCACCTGGCTCGTTTATGAACCTCTGTACGAAGCAGGCAAGGACACCACCGGCGAACTCGTAACCACCAACTACGGCACCTCCATGGACACCACCATGTCCTACGGTCCCTATAA
>JAFUQY010000036.1 GCA_017472105.1 Clostridia bacterium
ATTTTCCACCCTCGCGTAATATTATAACCCAATCCCGGTAAATAATCAAGAGGTTTGGCTAAAAAATCCGGCGATATTATATTAAAAAGTTCAGTTTTTCATCCATTTCCCGCCATTTCCGCCCTCACCCGACAAGGGTATCCGACAATGTGCGTCACGGTGCGTCAATCCGTGCTTTCCCGACCGTTCCCGCGGACTTCGATTTTTCCAGTATATGTAAATTCCTACTCCTCCGGAAACAGGATTCCATTCACACTTATGTCATTTTTATGTGCGTATTTTTTAATATCATTGCCATTTTAAATTTACAATTTCGGGCGCAAAAAATCCCGCAAACCGTGCTCATTCAGACGCATCCGCGGGAATTTCTGTTATTCAGTTATAGCTTCACGCTTTTGTCAGTTCCGCGAGGATCAGCTTTTCCGTCACAGCAGGGTCAGCCGCACCGCCCGTCTCGCGCATCACGGCACCGAGAATCTGCTTTGCCGCCGCAGTTTTGCCTTTTTTAAAGTCTGCAACCGCCTTCGGATTTGCCCCGATTGCCTTGACGACTGCCGGCAGAAGCGCACCCTCATCGGTGATTTTCAGCATCTTCTCACGCTGTGCAAGCACATCAGGAGACACGTTTTCCTCCGCCGCCATGTGGATCAGGCGCTTGGCATTCCCGCTGACAACCTTGCCGCCGCCGAAAAGATCACATGCCTCTGCGAAAAATTCCGGCTTCACATACTCCGCGAACGCGTTTTCGTCCAGTTTCGGCAGAATTTCCCCGATGAAGAGGCTCGCCGCCGCGGATTTGTACGCAGTCCCAGCCGCGCATGCCTCGAAATACCCGGCAATCTCCGGGGTTGACGTCAGCAGATACGCGTCGTCCGGCTTCATGCCGTAGTTTTTCACCATGTCATCCGCACGCTCGTCGGGCGTTTTCGGCATACTCCGGCGGATTCCGTCGATGTAGTCCTCACTCAGCGTCAGGGGCGGAATGTTCGGCTCGGTGAAATAGCGGTAGTCCACTGCCGTTTCCTTCAGGCGCATCCGCTCGGTCTTTCCCGTGTCCTCATTGAACCGGCGCGTTTCGGGAACAATCGTGCCGCCGTCCTTCAGAACCGCGATCTGCCGCGCAATCTCGTCATCCACGGCACGTCCGGCATAGGAAATGGAGTTGAGATTCTTGATCTCCGTCTTCACGCCCATTCCGTCCTCTCCGCAGGGTCTCACCGACACGTTCACGTCGCACCGCAGGGAGCCTTCGTTCATGCGGCAGTCGGATACGCCGATTCCCAGCAGAATCCGCCGCAGGGACGTGAGGTACGCCTTCACTTCCGCAGCCGAATGCATCACCGGACGGCTCACGATCTCGATCAGCGGAACGCCGCTCCGGTTGTAGTCCGCGTACGTGGAGTCCCCGCGGTGGATCAGCTTGCCGGCGTCCTCTTCGAGGTGAATCCGCTCGAGCGCAATCTCGTACCGCACGCCGTCCACGTTCACGGGCACCCCGCCGCCTTCACAGATCGGACGCTCGTACTGTGTGATCTGATACCCCTTCGGGAGGTCGGGATAGTAGTAATTTTTCCGGTCAAACCACGACGTCCGGTTGATCTCGCAGTTCAGGGCAAGACCTGCGCGGACGGCAAAAATTACCGGCTCTTCTCCGAGCATCGGCAAAGCTCCCGGCATTCCGAGACACACCGGGCACACGTTGGTATTCACGTCTCCGCCGAACTGAGCCGGGCAGGAGCAGAAAATTTTCGTTTTCGTCTTCAGCTCCGCGTGTACTTCCAGCCCGATGACGGCTTCGTATCCCATATTTTCACTCATTTCCGCTCCTCCATTCCTGCTCCAGTGCGTATGCGGCACGGTAAATCTCCCGCTCAGCGAACCGTTTGCCCATCAGCGTCACGCCGTAGGACAATCCGTGCGCAATCTTCGGCAGGGAGATTGCCGGGCATCCGGTCAGATTCGCAAGCGTCGTGAACCGGTCACTGCCGTACAGATCCTCCGCCGCGTTTTCGTACGAACCGAGCGGGAACGCCGCACCGACCGTTGTAGGCATGAGGATGAGGTCAAATTTTGTCCATATTTCGTCCGCATGCCGGCAGATCGCGTACTGCATCTCCTTTGCACGACGGAATCCGTCACCGCCGCCCGCCGCGAGAAGCGCGTAAGTTCCCGCAAGAATCCGACGCTTGACTTCATCGCCGAACGCACCGCGCGTGTTTTTCATGATTTCCGCGGCAGAATCTCCGTCGGCATGTACCCCGTAGCGCAGACCGTCGAAGCGCGCCAGATTGGACGAACACTCCGCGGCACAGATGATGAGATACGTTTTCAGAACGGTCTCCGTGTCGGGCAGGGTCACCTCTTCCACGGACGCGCCCAGCTTTCCGAGAGCCGACGCCGCAGACATCACCGCGTTCCCCTGCTCCGGCTGACAGAAGGCATCAAATCCCGCCGCCAGACCAATCCGCATGCCCCGCACTTCTCCGCCGAGCGCATCCGTACAACCGCCGGAAAAATCCACGGAGGTCATGTCGCGTCTGTCCCGTCCGGCTATGGCATCGAGAACCATCGCGCTGTCGGTCACATCCCTCGTAATCGGAGACACCGTGTCGAGCGAGGACGCAAATTCGGTCAGACCCCATCGCGGAATCACACCGTAGGTCGGCTTCATCGCAACCGCACCGCAGAACGCCGCAGGCTGACGTGCACTTCCGCCGGTATCGGAGCCGAGCGCCCACGGAGCCATGTACGACGCAGCTGCAGAAGCCGATCCGCCGGAAGAGCCGCCCGCCGAACGCGTGGGATCGAGCGGATTTTTCGTCGCGCCGAAGACGGAACGCTCGGTAGCGGAGCCCATGGCGAACTCGTCCATGTTGGTTTTGCCGAGCATCGGGCAGGAGAGCTTTTCCAGCCGTTCGGCGACGGTGCAGGAATAGTCGGGCACAAAATTGCCCAGAACAGCCGATGCACACGTCATGCGCGTCCCGCGGCTTGCGAAATTGTCCTTGAGCGCGTACGGAATCCCGGCAAGTGCGTGCTCCGACGGATTTTCGTCCGCGTGAACGGCAGTTTTTTCGGCGTCTTCCGCTGTGACGGTCACGTACGCGTTCAGCTCCGGATTGGCTTCTGCGATTCTCTCCGCATAGGCGCGGGTGATTTCAAGGGACAACAGCTCGCGCTTTTTCAGGAGCACGGAAAGCTGTGCCGCAGTCAGTTTTACGATCCCGTTCATCACGCCACCACCCTCGGAACCCGGACGGAATCCCCGTCACGGTGTGTCGACTGGCTCAGATCCGCGCGGTCCGCTGTGATTTCGTCACACTGACGCAGATCCGCCGGAGTCATCGTCTTCTCCGACAGCGGCACGCACAGCTTCTCACCGGGCACTGTCTCCGCCGCCGTTTTCACATCGCGGATGTAGCTCCGCAGTTTTTCCACTTCGCCGTACAGCTCTCCGTCAAGCATCGCGGCCTGTGCGACGAAATCAAATTTTTTCTCGTTCATGTTCAGTCCTCCCGCAGTGATTTCAGAAGCGCGATTTCCGCCGCGTAGCCGTCGAGGTCATTCGGCGTCTCGAGGTAGAACGGCAGATTTTTCAGCGTCGGATGGTTGATGATCCGCGTGATTGCCTCCAGTCCGATGCTGCCCTCGCCGATTTTGGCATGTCTGTCCTTGTGCGACGCGAACGGATTGGCGGAATCGTTGAGA
Source organism: Clostridia bacterium (assembly GCA_017472105.1). The sequence continues at coordinate 3,709 of JAFUQY010000036.1, forward strand.
TGAACCGCGCGGAGACGGTCAATACCGATGCACCGGTCAAACTCGCGCAGAACGCCGTCGAGGTCGCCGATGATGTCATATCCCGCGTCGCTCACGTGGCAGGTGTCAAGGCATACGCCGAGGTTGTCCCGCAGACCTTCGTCCACGCGCGCAATCATCGACGCAAGCTCCTCAAATGACCGGCCGATTTCCGTGCCCTTGCCCGCCATGGTTTCGAGAAGCACCGTCGTCCGCATGCCGTCCCACAGAACCGCGTCAAGCATCCCGGCGATGTAATCCATTCCGGTTTCCACACCCTGTCCGACGTGGCATCCCGGGTGAAAATTGTACAATGATCCCGGCAGACTTTCCAGAAATTCCAGCTCGCCGCGCATGGATTGCCGCGAATACTCCCGCACTTCCTCATGCTTGGCGCAGGGATTGTAGGTGTAAGGCGCATGGGCAAGCGGCATTCTCAGCCCGTTTTCGCGGATCAGATCGAGCAGAGCCGCAACATCATCCGGGTCCGCGGGCTTATTCTGCTTGCCGCCCTTGGGATTTTTCGTAAAATACTGAAAGCTCACGCCGCCGATGGCGAGAATCCGCTCACCCATGGAACGGTATCCGCCCTCCGTCGACAAATGGCATCCGATTGTAAACATAATGGTTCTCCGTTATTGTTGTTTCAAATTGTTCAATTCATTTTCCAGCATTTCCGAACGTACGGAACCGACGTTATAATTCCCGCGCCGTCTGCATACACTAAAGCTACCGCATCATGAATCGGAGTTTGTCATGAAATCCAGAATTTTCACGCAGAGCAGCCGGATCCGGGCAGTTGTTCAGGCTGTCACCGGCGACCGCGTTTCTCTGCACGCCGCACATGCGTCATTCTTCGTCATCACATCCGCTGTACCGTTCGCGTCGATTCTCTTCACGTTCGTCGGCATTTTCGTCCCGGACGGCTCGCCGGAGTCCCTGTTCGGACTGACATCCACGCCCGTGCTTCCGGAGCTTCTCGGGTACGCGGCATCGGAAATCCGGAGTGTCCCCGGCGTATCCCTGCTGTCCCTCTCCGCGGTCACAACGCTGTGGAGTGCGTCCCGGGGCATTTCCGGCATCCGTGCAGGCATCGAGACCATCTACGGCTGTACCGACCGCGCGGGTTACGTCACACACCGGCTTCGCTCAATTCTCGGAACCGTGCTGTTCATTCTTCTGCTCGCGGCGACGGCGGGAATCCTCCTCTTCGGCGATCTGCTCGGTCTGCCGTCACTGAAAATCCGGTTTCCCGTATTCGCGGCGGTTCTGACAGCGGCGTTCACGGCATTTTTCGTCTCCGTCGCACGGCGAAGCACCCGCGTGAAGCACGAAATCCTGCGCCATCTGCCGGGAGCGGTGTTCTCCACCATCGGCTGGATCGTGTTTTCGTGGGGCTACTCGCTCTACATCGCGCATTTTCCGTCAGCAACCGCACTCTACGGCGGACTGGCGGCGGTGTGTCTGATGATGCTCTGGGTGTACTTCTGCATGGTAATTCTCCTGCTCGGCGCGGAGGTCAACAAGCTGTATTTCGCCCGAAAATGAATGTTTATTCACGCAATGCATACCCGCTATCGAAAATTCCAATAACCCCATAACGGGCAAAGAACGGTGTTCGGCATAAGATCCAAGCACCGTTCTGATTTTTTTATGATTCGGTTTCCAGCTCACCCGTGGTCTGCTGCTGTGTCGCGGACGCAAATTCAGCAATGTACGCTTCGTGCTGCGCCTTGGTTTCGGAGAAGTAGGTGATCCCCTTGTGAGCGTAGAAGAAATAGTAGTTCGTCGATACCGGAGACAGTGCCGCCAGCATCGCGGACGCGGAGGGATTTGCGATCGGTCCCGGCGGGAGTCCGTCGTTGGTGTAGGTGTTGTACGCCAGATCGGCTTCGAGATCCTTGCCGGTCAGCTGGGGACGTTCGCCGCTCTCGTGCTGCATCTGATAAACAATCGTCGCGTCACTTTCCAGCTTCGGGAATGTCCACGGATTGTTCAGACGGTTGTGAAACACGGAGGATACATAGAAGAACTCGGAGGGAGACGCCGCTTCCTTCTCGATAATGGACGCAAGCGTGACAACCTCGTCCACGGTATATCCGAACACCGCACTCTGTTCGCGGTATTCCTTGGTAAAAATCTGGGAGAACCGCTTGAGGAGCTTATTCACAACGGTCGCTTCGCTGGAGCTGAGGTAGAATTCGTACGTATCCGGGAAGAGATAGCCGTCGAGGCGGTAGATTCTGTCCTCACTGACGCCGTTCGCATTCAGCTCGTCGATGAACCAGTAGTCGAATTCGTAGTTCTGGATCACGTCCACGAAGCCCTCACGGGTACCGATGCCCTCGGAAACGAACAGATCGATGATCTCGTCCGTCGTGTAGCCTTCGGGGATGGTGATCTTCTTGATGCCGACGACGGGCTGTTCCTTGAAGTGATCGAGCAGATCCTCGTAGTTCATCATGCCGTGCACAGTGTAGGTTCCGGCAACGAATTTCCGGTCATCCTCCTCGGCAACGGCGAAGAGCTTGAAGATCGTCGGATACCGGATGATGTCGTTTTTGTACAGCACCTCCGTGATATCGTCAAGGGTGGCGTATTCGGGAATCGTCACTTCCACCAGCTCGTCCGATTTGACGAAAGCGAACATGTCGTTGCCCACGTTGATGATGACCAGCGCGAGGAACACCGACACAATCATGACAAAGACGATATAGACAATCGCCTTGACCACGCTGACGATGGTATTGCCGCCCTCGTCGCTGTCCGCGTATTCGATCTGCTTCTGTTTTTTCACCGGCTCGACCGGGCGTGTTTTCATCATCGCCTGTTTCGACACCGGAGCCGTCTTCGGTTTCTGCTGTCTTACGGTCTGTTCCGCCGCCTGAACTCCGCGGGATGCGAGACTGCTTTTCGCGGGTGACGCCGGCTTTTCATGCATGACAGGCTTCTGCGCGGGAGTCTGTGTGCGCGGTGCCGGAGTCTGCGGGTTCACCGGACGGTTTGCGGGAAGAGCAGCACGCGGAGCGGTATTCTGAACCGTGGTCTGCCGGTTCGCCGGATTCTGCTGAGCCGCCGGAGCCTGCACGCGGTTCTGCACCGGACGTGACTGCACATTCTGCGGACGTACGGGCGGCTGTGCGGATATATTCTGTGCACCGGACGTACGCGGAGCTGCATTCTGAGCACCTGTCTGCGGATTCACGGGACGCTGAGCCGACTGACTCCGTGCCGCAGTGTTCCGCTGTGCCTGCGAGTTCGCCTGATTGATCCGGTTACGCAGTGCCTCCGCGGTGTGCGGCTGTACCGTGAACGTACGGGTCTCGCCCATCGACGGATTCTGTCCGGGGTTATTCTTATTCTGTTCCGTAGGTATCACCTCTCATTCTGGTGATTTCGAATTTAAAATGTGAATTCCGCCATGGATGCCACCACGAACAGGATGACAACCACGAGGAAGGTGGGCGAGAAAAACACATCGGCAATCCGCCCGAAAATATTGCTGCGGGAGCCTGCCGCGTACGGGGACTCCACGTTTTCTTCCGCGTAGGAACGGTATATCCCCTGCGCTTCCCAGCACATGAGCATACCGGAAATGACAGCGATCACACCTGCAATGAGCACGAACAGCACCAGACTCACGTTCTGACGGTCAACGATGTGCAGGACATACTTCTCGCACAGAAGAACCGCCGTGTTGTTGAGAATGTGAATCAGCATCGCCGCGAGCAGGGAACGCGTCGCATACAGAACCAGCGCGAGCATGATTCCGGAGAAGAAATACACCGGAAAGCGCACGATGGAAAAATGGGACATGGCAAAAACAATCGCCGAAAACACAATCGCAATACCGGCACCCCGGGATTCGTACTCCCCGACGATGATGCCCCGGAACAAAAACTCCTCCGTCACGGCGGGCAGAACGGCAAACGCCATCACCAGATACAGTCCGTCGAAGAAGCGCTCGTTCATGGCAAACGCCGCGTATTCCGTCACTGCGGATGCTTCAAACGCGTCCGGGAAGACCGTGTACATAATCATGCTGATGAGCAGAACGCCGCAGATCATGAAAACAGCCGCGTGAAAGAGATACAGGAGACTTGACGGCGAAAATCCGCGCAGTCTCAGGTGCGGCGTCAGCTCCTTCCCGCGGATCCGGGAGTAGAACAGGGACGGAACCCCGTACGTCAGAAGCTGAACCACAATCACGGCGAGATACGGATTTTCCGTGATCCCGAGTGCGTCGTCCGGGAGATAATTCACGCACAGCACAAGACCGAACACCACGATCAGCAGCACCGGCGTGAGCATGGTTTCCTTGAATGTACGCATTATTTTCTGCTCTTTTTGGGATCCTTCGTAACCTTCACACCCTTTTCGGTGAGGAGGATGTCAACGGAAACGTCAAAGCGTCCGCGCGGCACTTCGGGCAGGATGTAGTCGGAATAGACCACGCCGATGGTGCAGCCGGAGAACTGGGAGAGATAACGGTCGTAGAAGCCCTTGCCGTAGCCGAGACGGTAGCCCGCCTTGTCGTACACGAGTCCGGGAACGAAGCATACAGCACCGCCGGTTTCGTTGACGCAGTCGTAGACCGGTGCATCCTCAGCCGGCTCGAGAAGTCCGTAGGAATCGGGACTCAGCTCGTCGAGGGAATTCACGATGTGGTACTGCATGGTGTGGGTCTTCTTGTCGCATCTGGGGAAGAGCACCTTTTTGCCCTTCTCGAATGCGGATTTCGCAATGGGATATACATCAATTTCGTCATCGGTAGCCGCGTACAGGAGCACATATTCCGCATAACGGAAGCTGACCAGCCCCTCTGCCGCCTGACAGACAGCCATATCCCGCTTGAACTTTTCCTCGGGATCCATCTGACTGCGCAGGGTCTTGTATTCCTCACGGATATCGTCTTTCTGCTTTCTGATCATTTTGCAAGTACGGCAGCGAACAGAGAATCCGCCGCTTCGTCTCCTTTCAAGAGTCGTGTAAGGGTAAGGGAGAATTCCAGAGCGGCACCCATTCCGCATCCGGTCACAATATTTCCGTCGGATTCCACACGCCCTCCGGTGAGAACGGCACCGTCAAGGTACTTCTCAAATCCGGGATAGCAGACCGCACGCTTTCCGCGAAGAAGTCCGCGCTTGCCGGGAATCATGGGAGCGGCACAGATGGACGCGATGATTTTTCCGGACTCAGCCGCTGAGCGGACAATGGCATCCACGTTTTCGTCCTCGTCGAGATTCTTCGCGCCCGGCATTCCGCCCGGGAGAATAATCATCTCAATATCAGCCGTTTCCCAGAGCTTTTTCGCCTCGGACATTGTGATATCGGCTTCCACTTCGATTCCGTGGGAACCGGTGATTTTTTTCGTCATCAGTTTTCCGACGGCGACGGTTTTCACATCCACGCCCGCGCGGCGGAGAACATCCACAGGGGTCAGAGCTTCGATTTCCTCAAACCCGTCTGCGAGAAATTCAAGTACCATAACGGAACTCCTTTTTATCTATCGTACATTCGTCAGTTTCCTGTGTTTGTATCGGCGGAAAGCGGAAAACAGCCTTCGCCATCTATATTATACCATTGTTCGCCCGTCAAGCGGTTAACAATCCATAAACATTCACGCGTTTTACTGAAATTTTACATTTCACCGCATGTTTTTCCAAGGATCCGGTCAGCCGCACGGGCAACATCCGCCGCAATTTCCCCGCGGGTTCTGGGTTCTTCCGCACCGTCGTCGGCACAGCGGATCACATGCCATCCGCATTTTCCGGCGGCATAGGAAGCGGCACGGCGGCATCGGCTGAGGTAATCCGTATCGAGCTCGTGGATGTCCATGACCCGTCCGGTTTCCTCACTTCTTTTCCGCACCAGAGCCGTGGATACCGACTCGGGCATGTCGAGCAGAATCACGCCGTCGGGAGCCGGAAGACCGAGCTTGCCGAACTCAAAATCCCACAGCCAGTCAAGGAACGCATCCCAGTCGCGCCCGGGCATTTTCGAGAGCTGATGATAGGCATTCGCGGTGGTATAGCGGTTTGCGATCACGACGGTGTCTTCGCGCAGATACTCCTGCCGCCACTGGTTGATGTAGCTGACATAGCGGTCCGCCGCGAAGAACATGGATGCCGCGTAGGCGTTGGTGTCGTCGGGATGATCCCCGAGTCCGCCGCCGAGATAGAGCTTCACGAGAGCGGAACCCTCGCTGTTGTAATTGGGAAAGTCGATGACATGGGTGCGGTACCCGGACTTCTCGAGGTATTCTCGGAGCAGCTGTGTCTGGGTACCCTTCCCGCTTCCGTCAAGACCTTCCAATACGATCAGTTTTGACATGATGATACTTCTTTTCTTTTGTATTCTTATGTTTCGGAGAAATTATTCTTCCTTGAGCCGCATTTCCATGAATTCCTGACGGGAAATCAGCACGTCACGCGGTTTTGAGCCGTCCGGTGCGCTGACATAGCCGAGCTGCTCCATGCGGTCGATGATCTTTGCCGCGCGGCCGTAGCCGAGGTGCAGTTTGCGCTGGATGAGGGACGTGGAAATCTTGCCGGAATCGACTGCAAGCTCCACGGTTGCCATGAGCATCGGGTCTTCGTCATCTCCGTCATCGTCGTCAAACGATCCGGCGGACGCACCCTTCTTGCCGGCACCGCATTTCTGTGCTTCGCGTTCGATTTCGTTGACAATCTTTTCCGTGTCGGTGTTTTCGAACGCTGTGTTCATGTTCTTGATGTAGCTGACAACCTCTTCCACGTCGTTTTCGGATACATACGCACCCTGTACGCGGACGGGCTTGAGCGCACCGACGGGGTTGAACAGCATGTCGCCCATACCGATCAGGTTCGCCGCCGCACTGATATCAATAATGGTACGGGAGTCGATCTGGGAGGACGTACGGAACGCAATTCTCGAGGGCACATTCGCCTTGATGAGACCGGTGATGACGTCAACGGAGGGACGCTGGGTACCGATGATGAGGTGCATGCCCGCCGCTCTTGCCTTCTGCGCAATCCGGCAGATGGAGTCTTCCACGTCGTCGGATGCGGTCATCATAAGATCGGCAAGCTCGTCGATGATGATGACAATGCGCGGCATGTATTCGTATTCCGGGTCGTTCTTTGTGACTTCATTGAACGCCTTGATATCGCGCACGCCGACCGCTTCGATCAGGCTGTACCGGCGTTCCATTTCACCGACTGCCCACGACAGGGAGCCCGCCGCCTTCTTCGGTTCGCTGACAACGGGAACGAGAAGATGGGGAATGCCGTTGTAAATGTTCAGCTCAACCTTCTTCGGGTCGATGAGAATCAGCTTGACGTCCTCGGGAGATGCCTTGTATAAGAGGGACGTGATGACGGAGTTGATGCACACAGACTTACCGGCACCGGTCGCACCCGCAATCAGAAGATGGGGCATTTTTCCGATGTCGAAGTAAACCGCGTCGCCTGCAACGTCCGCACCGAGAGCCACGGTCAGCTTGCTCGGAGCATCCTGGAATTTGGGGTCTTCGATGAGTGTGCGCAGGTGTACGGTGGATTTTTTCTTGTTGGGAACCTCGATGCCCACCGCCGCCTTGCCGGGAATGGGAGCTTCGATACGCACGCCCATGGTTGCAAGGCTGAGGGAGATGTCGTCCACGAGGTTGGCAATGGAACGCACCTTGATGCCGCGCTCGGGAACCAGCTCGTACCGCGTGATGGTGGGACCGCGGGAGATATTTTCAATTTTGGTCTTGACGTTGAAGCTCGCGAGGGTTTCGACCAGCTTGACAGCGTTCTCCTGAAGCTCTTCCTTGATGCTTTCGTTGCCGCCGGAGGTGTCTTCCTGTAAAATCTCGATCGGCGGGAACTTGTATTCGGGCAGGGGCAGCTTCTTCGCCGGCTCGGACTGGGCAACGGGTGTGGAAACCGTCTCGCGCTTGACTTCGAGCGGATCGCGCATGTACTGCTCGGACAGCTTGTCAAGCAGCTCCGCATCCCCCGGGTTGACGAAAATCTTGGTCACATCGAACTCGTTTGTGTCCGCTTCCATCGCCAGCTTGACGGTGTCGGTTTCTTCCTTCGCGGGAGCTTTGACCGAAGTCTGTGCGGATGCCGCCTGACGCTTTGCCGCATAGGAGGAGGATTTCGGAATCTGCACCGGTTCGTCCACATCGAACGGCGGCTTGTCATCGGGAATTTCCTCAAACACAGGCGCCTCCGCAGCATTCACGGGGATTTCCGCGTGTACTTCCGGCTCGGGTGCGGGTTCTGTGAAGGCATCGCTCACACGGCTCCGCTTTTCGTGCAGGTCAATTGCCGCCATTTCGACAGCATCGAGCACATCCCCGGCTGCAATGGATTCGGGCTGGGACTTGTCCGCCGCGAAATCGTTTGCCATCGACGGAGCGGTTCTGCGTGCAGCCTGAAACGTACCGGGTTCATCGTCACGGATGCCCTCTGCTTTCCGGCTTTTCTCGATCCGCTCGCGGGTACGGCGCATGACTTCGTCGAAAATCTGCTCGTCCACTGCTCCGCGGTCGATTCTGCCGTCATCCTTCACGGGAGCATCCGCGGGCTCGGGCACGGTATTTACGGGAGTCTCCGGAATTTCATCGAGAACTTCGCCGGTCTCCGTATCCACGCGCACGGTCACGGGTTCTTCCGCGGGAGTTTCCACCGCATCGTACACGGGCACATCCACCACGGCACGGCGGCGCTTTTTCACATGATACACCGTAGCCGGAGGCGTTCCGCCGGAAACCTGATGTGCGGGAGCTTCTTCGGCGGGCTTTTTCGCTTTCTTTGCGGCGTCCCGTTCGGCTTTTTCAGCGGCGATGCGGGCTTCCTTTTCCTTCTTTTTCTTCTCGCGCAGGTATTCGAGGTACTCTTCCTCGCGGATCTGCTGACGGGATTTGGGTGCGGTGCGTCGTTTTTCTTCGTTGACGGCACGTTTTTCCGCACGCTTTTCCCCGGAGAACTTGATTTTGTACGCAATCCAGATCACAGCTCCGCGCGGCGTGATTCCCGCAACGTAGAGGGAGAGGAACAGGATCGCGGTGAACAGAATGATGAGGGTGCAGACCTTGCCGAATCCGCGGAGAAGCAGCTCACCGAGGACACCGCCGACCACACCGCCGCCGACGAGTTCACAGCCGTCAGCGTAGTATTTCTTCACATCGATGGTATCATCACCGCCGCCGAGTACATGCAGAAGCATCGTCAGCAGAACGAACACGATTGCAAGACAGGCGGATTTGGCGGCAGTCTGCCCTTCCTCGCTGTCGCGGTTCCAGAAATACGCCCGGACGAGCAGAACAATGGGAAGCGCATATGCACCGCCGGCAAAAAGTCCCGTGAAAATTCCGCGGATGCCGCCGCCGACCTTGCCTTCGCCGATGATGACGCATACGCCGATGAGGACAGCCGCCAGTGCAAGAATGTACGGAGCCGCCTGCATGAGTACGGTATAGTCCCGCTGGACGGGCTGTTTTGCCGGTGCGGACTTTGCCGTGGATTTTGCGGACGCAGTCTTCTTCGCCGTGGACTTGGATGATTTATTGGAAGTCGATTTTGTCTGATTGGTCTTGGGCATGATTTCTCCTTTGCACAGAATACACGTCTATAATAATATGTAAGGTAAATTCGGATATTTTGCGCGGCATAAAACGCCAATATATATTTTACCATGCGGAAAGAAAAAAAACAAGGGATTTGCGCGGACTTTTCTGCCTGTCGGATGAAAATTGCGGACAAAAAAACACAGCTTCCCGGTATTTCACGGAAAACTGTGCGATTTTTATGAAATTACTTGTCCAGAGCGTAGAAGCCGTGGTTCTTGTCCCAGTCGGGTCTGTGAGTCCACATGCCGCGGGTGAAGTCCGGGATATCCTGAGGTGCGCCGTTGTTGAGGATGGAGATTTCGGACAGGGGAGTGATTGCCATCCATGCCGCGGTGTCGTAGGTGTCGATCGGCGGAACTTCGCCGTTCTTCAGCGCTTCAAAGAATGCGTCGAATACGAGCCAGTCCATACCGCCGTGACCGCCCTTGATGCCTTCGGTTTCGAACTTGTGCCATACCGGATGTTCGTACTGTTCGCGGTATTCCTTCACGTTGTTGTAGAAGTTGTGGTCCCATTCACCGTGAACGTTTTCGAGGTAAACGGCGTTGCAGACTTCGGAGAAGTAGCCGTTGGTACCGCGTACGGTGAAGTTGCGGGAGTAGTTTCTGGGAAGGGTGGTGTCGAGAGTGAGGGTAATCAGCTCACCGTTTGCGCACTTGATGTTGGTCTTGACGATATCGCCCTGAGCAAAACGGTAGGACTTGAGTGCGGGGTTGACCTTTTCGTTCTTTTCGGCGTAGTCATTGAGACCGAACGCGCCGGAAGACATTGCGGAAAGGCTTACCATGCGGTTGCCGCGGTTGATGTCGAGAATCTTCGCGATCGGACCGAGCTCATGGGTGGGATAGTTTTCGCAGTTGCGGTTCTGGTAGTTGCGGAGACGGTAGTGGCGGTTTTCTTCGCCGAATGCGATTTCGCTGCGCAGGTCGTGCTGATAGCCGCCTTCACAGTGAACAACCTTGCCGAAGATGCCTTCGCGAACCATGCGCATGACCATCATTTCGTTGCGGTCGTAGCAGCAGTTTTCGAGCATCATGCAGTGGATGCGGGTCTTTTCGTAGGTGTCAACGAGCTTCCAGCAGTCGTCAAGGGAATACGCGCCGCCGACTTCGATGCCGACCTGCTTGCCGCATTCCATTGCGTAAACAGCTGCGGGAATGTGGTTTTCCCATGCGGAGAAGACGAAAACGACGTCAACATCGTCTCTTTCGATCAGCTCGCGGTAGCAGGAAACCTTTGCAACGTCCCAGCCCTTCTTTTCCTTGCAGAAATCAACGGCTCTCTGCATTCTGTCTTCGTAAACATCGCAGACAGCGGTTACAACGGTGTCGTCTCTTTCGGTCAGGATGCCGTGAACGTGACCCATGCCGCGTCCGCCGAGACCGATGACGCCGACTCTGAATTCAGCACTCATACTATAATACCTCACAATATGTAAATTTATGATTTGCAATACTCTGCTGATGATATTATATCATATTTTGGGGTGGTGTCAAGATGGGTTTGTGATTTTTGACAGAGGAATTTGCTTCAAAAATTCCGCGCTGAATACTGCACAGTCACGACAGTACTGTCTTTTTAGCTTCATTCACCCGATATATCACAATGTAGTTTCTGACGCGCATCTGGCGGTAACCTTTGTTCGCATAAATGCCGACACTTCTGTACGCGTACCGATTCGGCATCGTTTCAAGAGAAAATACAGCTTCCTCTATCTTATCCATAAGTCCGGCTGATGCTTCCGGCTCCAGGAGGGTATTCGTGATATAATCGTAGATTGCATCCAAATCCCGGTATGCTTTCCGCGACAGTTCAACCCTGTACTTTTCCACTGTGTTTTCTCCGGAGTTCTTTCAATGCTGTTCTTGCATCAAGCGGTTCAGCACCTTCCGCTATTTCCGCTTCCGCTTCTGTGATAGCCGCGTCAACAGACATTGTTTCCAGCATTTCTTCATATGTTTCCATACTCATAACAACAAGATCGCCATATCCGTTTTTGGTGATGAATATCGGCTCTTTTTTTGCATGACAAAGTTCTGAAATTTCTGTTGTGTTCCTTAAATCCGATATCGGTCTGATCTGAGGCATAATACCACTCCTTTCTCAACATTATTATAGCATATTTCTGTACATTATTCAATACAAAATAATGTTTTTTCACCGTCCCGCCAACCCCTTTGACACTGCCGCCGCGATGCAGAAGCAGACGAGCTCCACGGTCACCACAGCCGCGCCGGTCTGGAGGGAGAAGCAGCACGCCGCGAAGAACCCGACGACGAAGCACACGACGGACATGAGCGCCGCGAGGATCACCGTCCACTTGAAGCTCTTCGTGAGCTGCATTGCGGTGAGTGCCGGGAAGATAATCAGGGCGGAAATCATGATCGAGCCCATCATTTTCATGCCGACCACGATGGTCACGCCGGTGAGAACCGCGAGCGCAAGACCGAATGCATTGGTTCTGATCCCGGACGCCGCCGCGAAGGTTTCGTCAAAGGTTGCGGCAAAGATCGTTTTCCGGCACATCAGGAGCCACGCCAGCACAACGACGGACAGAATCACCGAAATCACCAGATCCTTGTCGGAAATCGTCACCACGGACGCGGAGCCGAAGAGGGAGTTGCAGATATCGCCGCTTTTGCCGCCGGTGAAGTTGTACATCAGGGTACCGATCGCGACAGATCCCGTGGAAACCACCGCGCATGCCGAGTCGCCGTTGAGCTTGCCTTCGTTTTTCGACAGCCGCAGGATCAGCACCGCCGCAAGCACCACGATCACGGCGGAAACCTCCATCGACCACGCCGAGCTGACTCCCGCACATGCCGAAAGTGCCAGCGCGAAGAATCCCACATGGGACAGGCCGTCGCCGATCATGGAGTACCGCTTGAGCACAAGGCTGACCCCGAGCACCGACGCGCACAGGGATACAAGAATTCCCACCGCCAGCGACCGCAGAACGATCCGCATGAGGAATTCGGAAGCAAACAAATCCGTCAGAGCCATGTCAATTCTCCTTTTTGTGGTTATCGTGATCGTGATGATGGTGGTGATGCGGATGCCGCGCTTCGTCACGCTGTACATCCATGTTTTCGTGCACGGTGTATTCCTCCACGGTGCCGTAGAACGAATGCCCGCGGCACATCGAGAGCACGTGATCCGCCTCATGAAGCGCGCACTGCACGTCGTGGGTGACCATCATCACCGCGCATCCGCGTTCACGATTGAGCATGCGGATGGTGTCGTACATTTCGTGCGCCGCGTCGGGATCCAGTCCGGTCACCGGCTCATCGAGAAGCAGAAGTGCCTCCGATACGCAGATCGCGCGCGCCAGAAGAACCCGCTGACGCTGACCGCCGGAGAGCTCGCCGAAGCATTTTTTCTCAAATTCCGCCACGCGAAGAAGCTCCATTGCCTCTGCCGCACGTTTTTTCGAATCGTTTTTCCAGAGAAAGCCGAAGCTGTCCCGCGCCGCGCATCCGGAGAGGACGACTTCGCGTACCGTTGCCGGAAAATCGCGCTGGATCTTCGACTGCTGGGGCAGGTATCCGATGCCGGATTTCACAAGCTCCGGTGCAAGGGTGAGCTTCCCTTTCGCAATTTTGTTTTCGCCCGTGATCGCCTTGAGCAGAGTCGACTTGCCGGAGCCGTTTTCGCCGACAACGCAGAGGTAGTCCCCGCGCCCGAGCGTGAATCTGACATGCTCCGCCGCAATGTAGCCGTCATATGCGAGCGTCACGTCCTCCGCTGAGATCAGTAAGTTTTCCTTCATTATATATATCCTTGATTCCTTTCAGTTCAGTGCCGTCCGCAGTGCTTCGAGATTCTGCCGCATGAGGTCAAGATAGGTCACGCCGGACTTGAATTCCTCACGGGTCACGTTGTGCGCCGACTGGATGGTGAGAATGTCCGCGCCCGTCTCATACGCAACCGCACCTGCCGTCCGTGCATCGGAAAACTCGATGACGAACACAGCCGGGATGTTTTCGTGCTTCACCGTTTCGATGAGGGTGTTGATCGCTGCGAGTGACGGTTCGGTATCGGAGGAGCAGCCCGAGAACGCCGCGTGCCATGTCAGACCGTAGTCGTCCGCGAGATAGAGAAACGGGAACCGGTCCGCCACCACAATCGTACGCCGCGCCGCAGATTCCGTCATCCCGTGAAATTCTTCGTCCAGTGCGGTCAGCGCATCGGCGTACGCCTGCTTCTGTGCGAGATATGCCGCCGCGTTTGCAGAGTCGATCTCCGACATCCTTACTGCAATCACGTCGAGGAGGGTGAGCGCATTGTGAATCGACGTCCACACATGCTCGTCAAGCTCTTCCCCTTCGTGATCGTGGTCATCATGCTCGCCGTGGTCATGGTCTTCATGGGAATGCGCGTGATCGTCATGTCCCGGAAGCTCGCACGACGCACCGTAGACCTCGCAGTGCTCCATTGCCGTGATCCGGTTCACATCCGCACCTTCTTCACCGATGGCGGTGAAAATATCGTCAACCCAGTCCTCACTGCCGACGGAAACAAAGAGATCCGCACCGGCAATCGCCGCGATGTCAGCAAGGGACGCCTCAAAATCATGGGACTCGGAGCCGGGCGAGATGAGCATCGTCACCTCCGCAAGGTCTCCGCACACCGCACGGGCAAAGTCGTACAGGGCAAAATTGGTCGTCACCACGCGAAGCCCGCCGTCATCTGAATCCGCCGGAGCGCATCCCGCAAATCCCGCAAGAAACAGCAGAACTGCCAGAATGAATGCCGTGAATTTAGTCATGATGCCCTCCCGCGCAGGCACAGTGCTCACCGTGAGGGACACCGCAGTCCTGACACAGACCGTAGATCACCGTCTTGCCGCAGTCCATTGTGAAGCCGTGTTCCGCGCAGAAGTGGTGCATCAGCTCGCGGATGAACGTGCAGTCCATGTGGATCAGCCTGCCGCATTTTTCACATTTGAGATGGATGTGGTCGGTGCAGGTGTTTTCGCGGTTGTACTGGTAATACGCCCGCTCACCTCGTCCGCCGTCTCCGGTGAATTTTGTCAGGACACCCTCCTGCGTCAGCGCGGTCAGTGTACGGAACACCGTCGCCTCGCCGCATGTAACCTGATCGTACACATCCTTCGCGGAGTAGCATCCGTCCGCGTGATCGATAAAAAATCGCAGGATCTCGTCCCGCTGTTTTGTCTTATACTGTGACATCGGATTCTTCCAATCTGAATTTGATTTTCATTTTCAGATTATACCACAATTCCGCCGTTCTGTCAAGATTTTTTCTGATTGCGCGCAAGTGATTTTCCGTACCCTTGACAAACCGAGCCGTATCTGTTATCATACATACATCCGATGAATCCGCATATAATACTTATATAATAAAAGGAAGGTTTATCATGCCCTTTATCAATGCCAAAACCAACGTAACCATCTCTCCGGAGAAGCAGAACGTCCTCAAGTCCAAGCTCGCTGACGCCATGGCAGCATCCTTCCCCGGCAAAACCGAAAACTGGCTCATGATCCAGTTTGAAACCGCATGTTCCATGTACTTCGCCGGATCCGATGACCCGTGCATCCTCGTTCACATGGACATCTTCGGCTCCCAGTCCGACGCCTCTTACGACAAAATGACCGCCGCCGTCTGTGCGATCTTCTTCTCCGAATGCGGCATCCCGACCGACCGCATCTACGTCAAGTACAGCGAAGTGGAACACTGGGGCTGGAACTGCTGCAATTTCTGATTGAAAAAGGAGACTATCATGGCAGAATTTTGTAAAATCACACCTGAAGAAATCACCGGCAACGCGTTCAAACTCATCGGCAAGGACTGGATGCTCGTTACTTCGTCCAAGTCCGAGGGTCCCATGACCTGCGGCGAGGACTACAACACCATGACCGCAAGCTGGGGCGGCGTCGGCATTCTCTGGAACAAACCGGTCGCGTTCGTATTCATCCGTCCCCAGCGCCACACCTTCGGATTCACCGAAGAAAACGACCGCATGACCCTCTCGTTCTTCGACAGCACCTACCGTCCCGCGCTCTCCTACTGCGGCAAGTTCAGCGGTTCGGAGAAAGAAAAGGTCAGGGACTGCGGACTCACTCCCGTCACCGATCTTACATCAAGCGGACGTGCCGTCTGGTTTGACGAAGCGCGCATGGTGCTGAAAACGAAGAAGCTGTACCACCAGTATCTCACTGAAGACTCCTTCACCGACACCGCACCGCTCGCCAACTATCCCGGCAAGGATTTTCACATGATGTACATCTGCGAGATCGAAGAAGTGCTCGTGAAAGAATAATTTCAGCGAAAACGAAAAATCACCCTGCGTCAGGACTTGCTTGTGACGCCGCGTCATGTGATATACTCATGGCGTAAGGAGGTGAAACGCTATGTCAAAATACACAACGGGAGAAATCGCAAAGCTCTGCGGCGTCTCCGTCCGGACCGTGCAGTATTACGATAACCGAGCCATCCTCGTCCCCAGTGAACTGAGCGAAGGCGGACGGCGGCTGTATTCGGAAGAGGATCTTGCGCGGCTGAGAATCATCTGCTTCCTGCGCGAACTGGATCTGCCGATCAACGCAATCGGGGAACTGCTCGCGGAAGAACATCCGGAAAACGTCATCGGGATTCTTCTGGATGAGCAGGAAAAATCCCTGCGCTCGGAAATCGAGGAACGCCGGAAGAAACTGGAGCTTCTCACCGGCATGAAGCGCGCGCTCGGCAGGATCGAACATTTCTCCGTTGAATCCATCGGTGATATAGCGAATCTAATGGATCACAGAAAGAAACTCAGACGCATCCGCGGAACCATGCTCGCCGTCGGAATTCCCACCGATATCGTGGAATTGGGCACGTTCATTTACGCTCTCGTCACAGGGAACTGGTGGGTCTTCGCGCTCGGTCTCATCGTTGCGATCGCCGCAGCCGCGTGGATGACCCGGTACTACTTCAGAAACGTCGCGTATATCTGCCCGCAGTGCCACACCGTATTCGTCCCGAAGTTCCGGGAGGCATTCTTCGCAAACCATACGCCGACCACACG
>JAFUQY010000297.1 GCA_017472105.1 Clostridia bacterium
AGACGGTGAGAGCGCGGCGGACATCATCATCGGCTCGCTCATCAAGAATCCCGGCGGCGGCATGGCGGACATCGGCGGCTACATCGTCGGAGATGAGGAAGCGGTGCGTCAGTGCGGCAACCGGCTCACTTCTCCCGGGGTCGGTCTGGACGTCGGTGCATCCCTCGGTCAGAACCGCAACCTCATCAAGGGTCTGTTCTACGCACCGCACACCACGGCACAGGCAATGAAAACCGCGCATCTGGCGGCGTATATGTTCGAGAAACTGGGGCTCAAAGTAAGTCCCCGCTGGAACGAAAGACGGAGTGACATTGTACAGGCGGTCGAATGCGGCACCGGCGACGGTCTTGTGGCGTTCTGCCGCGGCATTCAGTCGGCATCCCCGATTGACGCGCACGTCGTACCGTATCCGTGGGAAATGCCCGGCTATGCGGATCCCGTCATCATGGCGGCAGGTGCATTCACGGGCGGCGCGTCCATTGAGCTTTCCGCTGACGGACCCATGCGCGCACCGTTCACGGCGTTCATGCAGGGCGGTCTGACATACGAAAGCGCGAGACTCGCCGTCATGCGTGCCGCACAGGAAATCGCGGACGGGATGAATAAGTAAATCAGAAATTAGGATGCAGACTGTACGTACAACCTGCATCCTTTTGCGTTTCATGCACATAATCCAACCGAAGATTAACTCCATGCAAATCCCGCGTCTGTTTACTTCTCCTGCCGCTTGTGATATTATATAGTCACAAGGTTAACCGAGTACCAAAACACACCGCCGTGAATCCGGATAGCGGCTGATTCCATTACAATCACAAAGGAGAATTACCATGGCATTTGCAAACGTAATCAAATCCCTCCGCAGAAACGCGGACATGACGCAGGAAGAGCTCGCGGAAGCTCTCGGAATCACATCGCAGGCTATCTCCCGCTGGGAAACGGGCGCGGCGACACCGGATGTACCTACCATTCTCAAACTGGCGTATTTGTTCGGGGTGACGACCGATCATCTTCTGGAAGCCGACACCGGACGCGCGGAAGCGGAAATCGAAGCGTGCTTTACGGAGTGTGACACCCTCATCCGTGACGGAAAAACCGCCGACGCCGTGAATCTGTACCGCGATACCCTCGAAAAATACCCGAAAAACCTCAAAGTCATGCAGAAGCTGGGCGACGCGCTGTGCTCCCTTGCCTACACCACTGCAAACGAACGCCGGAAAAAGCAGCTTTACACCGAAGCGTTCGCGCATTATGAGTATGTTCTGCCCCGCACTGCTGATCCTGCGGCGAAAATCCATCTGGTGAACACGCTGTTTTACAACTACCGTCAGGCGGGAGAAAACGACAAGGCGAAGGAGATGGTCGATCTTCTCACAAATTCCCCGGATGAGCGTCAGAATCTCCTGATCGAGCTCGCGGACGGGGAGGAAAAGCTCCGCATGATGCAGGAAAGAGCGCACTATTACTTCACGAAGCTGAACTGGGCGGTGTATTCGATTGCGGCTGAGGACTGCTTCACACCGCAGGAAAACGCCGCACTGCTGGAAACCATGGAATCCGCCGCCGATGCCCTGTTCCCGGACGACGCACCGAATCTGCGTTCCTCGGAATTCCTGCACTGCGCATGGCAGCTGTCCGTGAATTACGCCATCGCAGGGGATGCGGAAAAAGCACTGCACTGGCTCGGACGTACTGCGGACATGGCAGCCGCAGAAGAAGCATACACGACGGAGACGGAAGTGAAGCTGAACTCCCCGGTATTCCGCGGATTTGCGCTGACGAAGAAGCCCCACGGATGGGGAGCTGCATGGGTTCTCGATATCATGAACGACTGGTACTTCGACAGCATCCGCGAAGATTCCCGGTTTGCTGAAATCAGAGCGAAGCTGGAGTCGGCGAAAAATGCATAAAAACAAGGCAGGTATTCCCATTTTTACGGGATGCCTGCCGTTTTTTCGTTATTTCTGGATTCTGTACCGCACGGTGCGGTGAGGTTTTTCGGGATCGGGCGTCTTCTGGCTGACGATGACTTCGCGGATGACGCGTTTTGAAACCTTGCAGATGACTTCATAATTGATCGTGCCGGCGAGCTTTGCCAGTTCCCGCACCATGGTGCCGTCGTCTCCGCCGAAAAGGGTGACTGCGTCTCCGATGCGGATGGGTTCCGGTGCGTCGGTGACATCCACCATGAACTGGTCCATGCAGATTCTGCCGACCTGTTTGTACAGTCTGCCGCCGATCTTCACGCCGCATCCGCTGTACGCGCGCTCAAATCCGTCCGCGTAGCCTGCTGCAACGGTAGCGAGCGTCATATCGTGATCGGCAGTGAACGTGGCACCGTAGCTGACTTTGTCACCGGCGCGGATTTTGTGCACATGGGTCACGGACGAATCGAACTGCATCGCAGGGGTGAATCCGGTGTCGACCGCGCCGTTGGGCATGAGGCCGTAGATGATGATTCCCGCACGCACGGCGTCGAAGTAGGCATCCGGGCAACCGAGAATTGCGGCGGAGTTTGCGGCATGCTTCAGCCCGACGTCGATTCCGGCGTTCTCCAGTGCCGCGACGGTGTTCCGATAGCGCTCGAGCTGCATTTTCGTATATCCGTCCGTGCCGGGGACGATGTTTCCGTCGAGGGTTTCGTCGTCGGCGCATGCGAAGTGGGTGAAGATACCGGTGATCGAGAGATTTTCGTCGTCGCTTATGGTTTTGATCTGGGCAACGGTTTCGGCAAGGCGTTCGGGATCCGCCGCAAAACCGACGCGGTTCATGCCGGTATCGAGCTTGATGTGGATTTTGAGCGGTTTGCGGTCCGCCATGCGGGTATAGTTGGAGTTATAGTAATCGGAAATGGCGGCGGAGAGTTCCTTTGCGTTATCGAGGGAGATCATGGCGCAGGTGATATCGTCCCCGATCATTTCGATGACGTTTTCCGGCATGATATGTCCGAGGATGAGGATATCGGGATGCCGCCCATTTGCGGATTCGATACCGCGCAGTTCTTCCGCCTCTTCCTCGGAGGAAACGGCGAAAAAGTCGCATCCCGCGTCCCCGAGAGCACCGGCGGCAGTGGAGATCCCATGCCCGTACGCATCGGCCTTCACGACGCAGATGACGCGCGGAGCGGAATCCCGACCGAGTTTTGCGCAGTTTTCGCGGATGCGGTTTTGTATTTCGTTGTAGTTCTGCGCGAACGCGTCGCGGAAGATATACGCGGTGTTTTTATGTTTCATATGGGAACCTGTGTTTTTGGAATTTCTGCTTGGGATTGGAGTTTGGCTTACAGCCGGGAGTTTGTCCTAAAGCGTTAGGAATCTATTATGTAGAAAAGCTCCGCTTTTCAAGAATTTTATTGGTAGCCCTGCGCGGGCGGCGCAAGAACCCTCCGCAGCCGGGCTCTTGATTCGGCTGCCAGGAGTGCCTGGACCCAATGCCTCCGGCGGGCGGGAGTTATAACAACGTGCAGCTTTTTGGTTGAG
>JAFUQY010000298.1 GCA_017472105.1 Clostridia bacterium
TCAAATGGATCTGCGACCGCCTGCTGAAAAAGCCCGGTCAGGACAATCAGGTGATCCGCACATGCCCGCACGGCCGCCCGGTGGCGTTCGAAATCAAGAAAAGCTCAATCGACCGGCAGTTTGCACGGTTGGGATGACGGCGTGAGGAAGTGTCATCGCCGCAGGTGCAGTTTGAATTTAACGGCGGTCGTGGGCTGAGAGGTTCACGCCTCATCCGTCACGATTTTTTGAGAAAAAACCGTGCCACCTTCCCCGGCTGCGTTTGTGAAGCCGAAATTTATAGTGCCTGCACGGGGAAGGCTTGTTGAGGGTGGCGTCCCGGAGCATCGCCGTGAGTATATCTCAGTTTGCGCCGCGGGTTCATCGGCAGGTTCATCGCCGGAAGTGAATCCTTGTCAGCGGCGGGAGCAAGCCCCCGCCCTACGGTTTTTGCGGACGTTCCGTCAACAGGAATAACGTAAACCCACACCGCGCCGCAGGCTGAAATTTATGGAACTAATCCGGTGACACATCCCCATAACCAGTGCCCGAATCGCAAAAATCTCGCCGCCGCAGGCTGAGCTTACCGGTGAAACTGAGTGTCAGTGACCCTAAAGGAAGATCGCTCAACCCCAAAGCTGCACGTTGTAAAGTCCCTCGCCCGCCGGAGGCATTGGGTCCAGGCACTCCTGGCAGCCGAATCAAGAGCCCGGCTGCGGAGGGTTCTTGCGCCGCCTGCGTAGGGCATAAAATCAATTCGAAAAGCGGAGCTTTTCTACCTAATAAATCACGTTAATCCAAAGCCTAACTAAAAAAGAAAGAATAAAAGAAAAAATTACAGGAGCCAAAACCACCATGTTCATCTTAGAAAAATCCGATCCCCAGAGCAAGGCGCGCCGGGGACGTCTTATCACCCCTCACGGCGTCATCGAAACTCCCGTTTTTATGAACGTCGCGACCTGTGCTGCCATCAAGGGCGGCGTTTCCGCAATCGACCTCAAGGACGTCAACTGTCAGGTCATGCTGTCCAATACCTACCACCTGCATATCCGTCCCGGTGACAAGCTCGTCCACGATCAGGGCGGTCTTCAGAAGTTCACCGGCTGGGATCGTCCCACACTCACCGACTCCGGCGGATTCCAGGTCTTCTCCCTCGCAAGCCTCCGCCGCATCAAGGAAGAGGGCGTGTACTTCGCATCCCACATCGACGGCAAGCGCATCTTCATGGGTCCCGAGGAAAGCATGCGGATTCAGTCCAATCTCGGCTCCACCATCGCCATGGCGTTTGACGAGTGCATCGAAAACCCCGCCGAATACAACTACACGAAGGCCTCCTGCGACAGAACCACCCGCTGGCTCAGACGTTCCCGCGAAGAGCTGAACCGCCTCAACCAGACGGAAGGTGCCGTCAACCCCGGTCAGTTCCTCTTCGGCATCAATCAGGGTTCCACCTACGCCGATCTCCGCATCCGCCACATGGAGCAGATCCGCGAAATCCCCTGCGAAGGCTACGCGATCGGCGGTCTCGCTGTCGGTGAGGAAACCAAGGAAATGTACCGCATCATCGAAGCCGTCGAGCCCTACATGCCCACCGACAAGCCGCGCTATCTCATGGGCGTGGGTACTCCCCAGAACATCGTGGAAGCCGTTCACCGCGGCGTTGACTTCTTCGACTGCGTCATGCCGTCCAGAAACGCGCGTCACGGCAACCTGTTCACATGGAACGGCAAGATGAACCTCCTGAACGAAAAATACCGCGAGGACAGCCGTCCGATCGACGAAAACTGCGGATGCCCTGCCTGCCGGAACCACTCCCGCGCGTACATCCGTCACCTCATCAAGGCGAAGGAAGCGCTCGGCATGCGTCTTGCAGTGCTGCACAACCTGTATTTCTACAACGACCTGATGCAGAAGATCCGCGATGCACTGGACGGGGATTACTACGAGAGCTTCTACCAGAAGTACCGCGTGGTGCTCGGCGAGAGAAATCCTGATTAAGAATAATATGGAGTACCGTATTTGAACAGCTTCAATCGTCTGCCGGACATAGCACGCTATGTCCCTACAAAGGTACCGGAATGTCAGCCGACAAAATGCTGTTTTACAAAAAAACAGGAGGCAGTTATGATCCGCAAAATACTCGGCTTTGTTCCCGTTGTCTTTCCGGCAGTTCTGTGCTGGCTCTGTATGGCACCCCTGTTCGGGTCGGACTTTTACCGCACACCCCTGTACCGTCCGTGGAATGTCCCGTGGTACATGTGGCTCTGGCTGGCGGCGGCGATTCTGAGCGGGGTTCTCCTCTGTTTCCGGCGGCTGATTCCACTCGGACTGACCACCGGTGCCGCACCGTATCTTGTGCTTCTGATCCTGAGCTTTCTGCCCGGTCATCCCGAATCGTCTGCCGATGACATACGTCTCTTCGCTGTCTGCTGTACGGCTTTCTATCTCCTTTACGCCGTCATTTACTATGTCTACCACCGTGAGCTGAACAAAACATGATTTACATCGACACAAAATCAACCGATCCTTATTACAACTTCGCGTGCGAGGTGTATTTCTCCACCGAAAAAACCTTCTCCGACGACGTGTTTCTCATCTGGCACACCACGCCGTTCCTCATCA
>JAFUQY010000299.1 GCA_017472105.1 Clostridia bacterium
GATCACGTCATCCGGAGACAGGAATACCGGATGTAAATTGAACGGTCTTCCGCACCGATTGTAAAACAAGAGAAGAGTGAAGAGTGAAAAATGAAGAGTGAAGGAAAAAACGCTCCGCGTTTTAATTAAAATGCGCAAGCATTTTTTCCGATTCTCTTCACTCTTCACTCTTCTCTTTTCACTTCCCTGACGGCGTCTGATTTTTGTATATTCTGCGCATTCTTTTGTTTAACTTGCCTATTTTCACCCCACGGGTTTTGTGATATACTATACTGGAACAATTATATTCACCAAATCAATGAAATGGAAACAGAAACATGAAGGAAGTTATCCTCTGCAAATACGGCGAAATTATTTTGAAAGGCACCAACCGCGGGCAGTTTGAGGCTCAGCTCATCCGCGAAGTCAAGCGCCGCGCCAAGCTCATCGGCAATTATTCCGTCCGCTACAACCAGAGCACCGTCTACGTGGAACCCGCCGACGACGATGCGATTGCCAATATCGACGCCCTGTACGAGCAGCTCGGCAAGGTCTTCGGATTTGCCGGTCTGTGCCGTGCCGCCGTCGCCGAAAAAACCGTCGAATCCATCACCTCCGTCGCGAAGGAGTACATCCCCGACAAAATCCGCGGGCTGAAGACCTTCAAGTGCGAATCCAAGCGCAGCGACAAGCATTTCCCGCTCTCGTCCATTGAACTCTCCGGCGAGGTCGGATACGCCATCCTCGAAGCCATGCCCGAAATCAAAGTCGACGTGCACAATCCCGACGTCACCGTGCGCATCGAGGTCCGCGACGAGTACGCTTACATCCACGCGGGTCAGGACAAGGGCGCGGGCGGTATGCCTCTCGGTTCTGCGGGCAAGGGCATGCTCCTTCTCTCCGGCGGCATCGACTCTCCCGTGGCAGGCTACATGATGATGAAGCGCGGCATGACCGTCGAATGCGTGCATTTTGAGTCCTTCCCCTACACCAGTGAAGCGGCGCGCGACAAGGTTCTCCAGCTTGCTCAGGAGCTGACCGAATTCTGCGGAAAGATCAAAGTCCACATCATCTCGCTCACCCATATTCAGGAAATGCTCCGCGACAACTGCGAGGAAGACTACTTCACCCTCCTGCTCCGCCGCTACATGATGAAGCTCGCATCCCGCACGGCTCTTACCAACGACTGCCCCGTCATCGTCACCGGCGAATCCCTCGGTCAGGTGGCATCCCAGACGCTCAAGGCAATGTGCGTGACCGAAGACGCGGCGGATTGTCCCGTATTCCGTCCCTTAATCGGCATGGATAAGGAAGAAATCATCCGCATTTCCCGCGCGATCGGCACATTTGAAACCTCCATCCTTCCCTTCGACGACTGCTGCACCGTATTCACGCCCCGTCACCCGAGAACCCAGCCGGAACTGGAAAAGGTGCTCCGCGAAGAAGCCAAGCTCGACTTTGACGCCCTCGTCGAAGAAGCATGGCAGACGAGAAACACAGTGGTTTTACAGCAGGAAATGTAAAACCAGATAAAAAGTAAAAAATGCTCCGCATTTTAAATAATCAAAACACGAAGTGTTTTTTCCGATCCTCTTCCCTATTCCCTCTTCACTATTCCCTCTTCACTCTCTCCCTCTCCCGCCCAACAATAATCATACTCTCATACCATAAACTAAGGAGGTCCAACCTTCCCATGAAAAACGACGAATACAGCCTTGCCCTGCTGTGCGACTTCTACGAACTGACCATGGGCCGCGGATATTTCGAGACCGAGCTGCGGAACCGGATCGCGTATTTTGACGTGTTCTTCCGACGTGTCCCGGACGGAGGCGGTTATGCCATCGCCGCGGGTCTTGAGCAGATCATCCGCTACATTGAGGATCTGCACTTCACACCCGCCGACATCGAATACCTGCGCGCGAAGAAGATTTTCAGCGAAGAATTCCTCGCGTTCCTCGCGGATTTCAAGTTCACCGGCGATATCTGGGCGGTTCCCGAAGGCACGGTCATCTTCCCGGGTGAACCCATCATGACCGTCCGCGCGCCCACCATCGAGGCTCAGCTCATCGAAACCTACGTCCTGCTCGCTCTCAACCACCAGTCCCTCATCGCGACGAAGGCTTCCCGCATGGTACGCGCCGCAAAGGGCCGTCCGATTTCCGAATTCGGCTCCCGCCGTGCGCATGGGGAAGACGCCGCCGTTTACGGTGCCCGTGCCGCATACATCGGCGGATGCTCCGGTACCGCGTGTACCCTGTCCGACAAGCTCTACGGCGTTCCCGCTGGCGGCACCATGGCTCACGCGTGGGTTCAGATGTTCGACAGCGAGTACGACGCGTTCGCAACCTACTGTCGTCTCTATCCCGATAACCCGACCCTCCTCGTCGATACATACAGCGTCTTCGGCTCCGGTCTGCCCAATGCGATCCGCGCCGTCAAGGACGTTCTCTGGCCGCAGGGTCTGAAAAAGTGCGCCATCCGCATCGACTCGGGCGACATCGCGTACCTCTCGAAGAAAGCGCGCGCCATGCTCGACGAAGAAGGCCTCACCGACTGCAAAATCATCGTCTCCAACTCCCTTGACGAGTACATCATCCAGGAGCTCATTCAGCAGGAAGCCGCCGTGGACGCGTTCGGTATCGGCGAAAGACTCATCACCGCGAAATCCGACTCCGTTTTCGGATGCGTGTACAAGCTCGCGGCAATCGAGGACGAGAACGGCAAGCTGATTCCGAAGATCAAGGTCAGCGAAAACGCCGCCAAGATCACCAATCCCAGCTTCAAGAGAGTCTTCCGCATGTACTCCAACGAAACCGGCAAGGCGATGGTGGACCTCATCATGCTCCACGACGAAACCGTCGATCAGACCCAGCCGCTGGAAATCTTCGACCCGGAATACGTCTGGAAGCGCACCGTTCTCGAGGACTTCACCGCACGCGAGCTGCTCGTCCCGATTTTCGAAGGCGGCAAGCTCGTCTACAACATGCCTCCGCTTGAGGAAATCCGCGACCACTGCGCACGCGAAATCGCGACCATGTGGAAGGAAGTGCTCCGCTTCGAAAACCCGCACGAATACTACGTCGACCTTTCCCTCAGGCTGTGGGATATGAAAAACAGCCTCATTGCCCGCTTCATCAAGGGCAACAAGACCAAGTAATCCATGTTCGACCTCACAAACTGTACCCTCTGCCCCCGGAACTGCGGCGTTGACAGAACCAAATCTGCCGGCGTCTGCGGTGCGGGAGCGAAACTCTCCGTCGCGAAAATCATGCACCACCACTGGGAAGAGCCGTGCATCAGCGGTCCCCTGCCGAAAACCGACCATCCGCTGGAACCCGGCTCCGGGACGATCTTCTTCACCAACTGCCCGCTCGGCTGCGTCTACTGCCAGAACGGCAAAATCAGCCGGCGTGATTCCGTCGGTCAGGAAATGTGCCCCGTCGAGCTGGCGTATGAAATGGAGATTCTCGAAGACCTCGGAATGTACAATATTAACCTCGTCTCGCCCACGCACTTCACGCCGCAGATCATTGAAGCGGTGCGTCTTGCGAGGAAAAACGGCATGAAACTCCCCGTCGTCTGGAACACGGGCGGGTACGAAAAGCCGGAAACCATCGAAGCCCTCGCCGGCACGGTGGATGTGTTCCTCACGGACTTCAAGTATGCCGATCCCGAGCTTGCGGGACTCTATTCCCATGCCCCGGACTACCCGGAATACGCCGCCGCGTCGCTTGCGAAAATGGTGGAGATCACCGGGGAATGCGAATTTGACGAACGAGGTATGATGAAGCGCGGC
>JAFUQY010000300.1 GCA_017472105.1 Clostridia bacterium
CAATGCCTCCGGCGGGAGTTTTAACAACGTGCAGCTTTTGAGTTGAGCGAACCCATTTTATCGTTTTCGACACTGGATTGCCCGGGTAAACTCAGCCTGCGGCGGCGAGACGAAATCGCATGTGGCTCTGACAGTCACGAGGGTGTCACTGGATTTGCTCCGTAAATTTCAGCCTGCGGCGCAAACTGTGATTTACTCACGGCGATGCTCCGGGACGCTACCCTTAACAAGCCTTCCCCGTGCAGGCACGAAAAATTTCAGCTTCACTGACGCAGCCGGGGAAGGTGTCACGGTTTTTTCTCAAAAAATCGTGACGGATGAGGCGTGCGTTTTATTCAGCCTGCGGCGCAGACTTACGTCAACGCACAGATTTCCGCCCACTCATTCTGCATCATGCATTATGCATTCATTATACCACACATTGCATCAAATTTCAATACGCTTTTTCACACGCCCTGCTCGATGATCTCGTTGACGGCATCCCGGACGCCGCAGAGCCATTTATCGGTATGCGGGTAGTTCGAGAAGGTAACCTCGCCCTCGGATTCGAGAATCTTCATGAGCTTTTCTCTGCCGACGATGGATTCCGCGAGGTACATGGCGCGGGTATCGTTGAGAGCCATCGTGAAGCCCTTGAGGTGGAGGGTTTCCAGCGCCTCGCCGTTTTCACCGGGGTAAACAGAGAAGCAGTCGCCTGCGGGAACGAAATAATCGCCGTCGGTGACGAGATAGGGGTTGATGGTGCGGATGGAGCCCTGAGAATTATAGAAGTTATAGCCCCACTGGAGGAATCCGGCGATGTTGTACTTCCAGAACTGGGTACCGATGACGCGGGTTCGCTGTGTGGGCATTGCGAGGAAGCGGTTGGAGACCTTATACCCCTGACCGCAGCAGTAGTACGTCCAGAGATTCGGCACCTTTGCTTCAATGAAGGGTTCCATGTGGTTATTGGACGGAATGGGGTTATCGAGCACGCCGGTCTTATAGAATTCGAAGTTGGACAGCGCGTCCATGATGACGTAATTCTTCAGCAGATCGGCGACCTGTTCCTTTGCGGCGCGGTAGCTGTCGAGCTGTTCCAGCGAAGGTTCGTCGGAGATATGGTAGAGGCACTGCCTGTCCTCGACGCCGAGCTCGCGCATTTTCGCGGTGAAATCGGTGAGGAACGCGCGCAGGAAGGTTCTGTATTCCTCGGAGGTAGCGATGGTATCCCAGCCGAAGAGCTTCTTATACTCGCCGTTTTCCCATCCCATAATTTTCGGAGCACGTGCAGCGCCCCACTGGGAATAGAGGTGTGCGACTTCGTAGTATTCCACGCCTGCTCTCTTACACATTTCGACCCAGCGTTCGACCTTTTCGAAGCCGAACATCCAGCCGTCTTCGGTCTTTGTGACGTCGACGAGCTGCGTGGTGCGGCGTTCATGACCCCATGCGGTATCGAGCGGCGGCGTGAAGATGGGCATAAGGATGGCGTTGATGCCGTTCTTCACTGCGGTATTGATGAATTTTTCGATATATTCCCAATGCTTGTCGGAGAAGGTTTCGAGCTCGTAGTAATTCGCGATGCAGTCACAGTGGA
This sequence comes from Clostridia bacterium, assembly GCA_017472105.1. The sequence continues at coordinate 1,580 of JAFUQY010000300.1, forward strand.
ACCACTGGGTGACGACCATGTTATTCTTCGGGAGCACGGCGTCGATGACATGCACGGTAACGCCTGCCTTTGCCGCAACGTCCTCACCGCGCAGGAAGGAGATTTCCACGGGATAGTCACCTGCGGGCATATCCTCGGGAACGTCAACGGAGACCCACAGCGCCTTGAGCTGACCGTAGGTTGCGTAGATTTCGCCCCACGGATTGATGGGATTGAGAAGGTCGGGATAGAAGCCGGGCGTTTTGCGGAGGTAATGATCGTCCGCGTTCGGGTAGCAGGGATAGCGCACGGGCACCTGCTCGATCTGGCGGACGGTGACATACTGTGCGATCGGAGAATCGACGCGGTAAACGGTGGTATATTTGGGCGTGCTTGCGGCGTCGTCCATGGTATAAGCGATTTCAAACGCGATTTCCTCACCGCGCAGAGCGGACACGCGGGAGATTTCGGGCTTTGATGCGATAGATTCATCCATGAAGCATTTTTCCATGGAAGAGATGGCTTTGACGAGAAGAGACATGGTGTTTGGCTCCTTTCATTTTCTATGTTGTTCGTATGGCTTACAGCCGGGTTGTTTTTCCTAAAACGTTAGGGATTTGATGTAGAAAAGCTCCGCTTGTCAATTGGATTTGTACGCCTACGCGGCGGGCGCAAGAACCCTCCGTTGCCGGGCTCTTGATTCGGCAACCAGGGGAGACCCCTGGACCCAATGCCTCCG
>JAFUQY010000301.1 GCA_017472105.1 Clostridia bacterium
ACCGTGACAAGTTCCTGGAAGCGGTATCCTCCAATGTTGAAACCGAACTGAAGAAGATCGGTCTGAGACTCATCAACGTCAACGTAACCGACATCACCGACGAATCCGGCTATATCGTGGCGCTCGGTCAGGAAGCATCCGCAAAGGCGATCAACGATGCGAAGATCTCCGTAGCCGAAGCGGAACGTGCCGGTGCGATCGGTGCTGCGGAAGCCGACAAGGAAAAGAGAATCTCCGTCTCCAAGTCCAACTCCGAAGCGATCACCGGTGAAAACGAAGCAAAGGCAGCGATTGCCGACTCCGACGCAACCAGACGTGAACGCGAAGCGGAAGCAACCAAGAGAGCAACCGCAGCGGAAAACATCCAGAAGGCGAAGGCTCAGGAAGAATCCTACGAAGCACAGAGAGCGGCAGAAGAAGCGCGTGCTCACTACGAACAGGCGAAGCTCGAAGCCGACGTCATCATCAAGACCGAAATCGAACGCAAGAAGCTCGAGCTTCAGGCAGAAGCGGAAGCCGAACAGATCCGCCGCCGTGCAAAGGGTGAAGCGGACGCTACTCTCATGAAGATGCAGGCAGAAGCGGACGGTATCAAGGCAATGCTCATGAAGCAGGCGGAAGGTTTTGCGGAACTCGTCAAGTCCGCTGGCGGAAGCTCCGACGATGCGGTTCGTCTCATGATTGCCGACAAGCTCGAAGAAATCACCAGAATTCAGGTCGACGCCATCAAGAATCTCCAGATCGACAAGATCACCGTCTGGGATTCCGGTGCGAAGGGGCAGGACGGAAAGGGAACCACCGCGGATTTCATCTCAGGGCTTTACAAGTCCATTCCTCCGCTTTCCGAAATGTTTGACATGGCAGGCATGAATCTCCCCGGTTACCTCGGCGAAAAGAAGCCGGAAGTGACCGCTCCTGATGTTACGGGTAATACAGACAGCGCAGTCTGATATTATACATCATTTTTTAGAAAGGACCGCCCGAACGGGTTCTCGTAAAACCGTATTTGGGCGGAGGACAATCGTATGGCAAAGAAAAAAGCACCCGTTGACAAGAATGCCGCCTTCAAAAACGGCATGAACATTGAGCGCACCAAGCACGCCGCTGTGCAGGGCTGTATTCTGCTGGCGTTCCTGTGCGTATGCGCCGTATTCTCGTACATCGTTTCCATGATTCCCGCAGGTCTGTTCGGCGTTGCAATCGCAAAGGACAATACCACCAACCAGACCGTTTATGACATCCAGAACATTGTTCTCGCAGTTCTCTGCATCGCGGTCGTCACCATCGGCGGCAATATTTTCGCAAAGAAAACCGGCGAAGCGGATGCGGAATATGTATTCCGTGAAGGTCTTGAACGCAAGCTGGATATGCGGTATCTGACCATCTCCGTTGTCATTGCGGCAGTCGCTTATTTCCTGATGTACGCTGTTATCAACATCGATTTCTTTGCCGGCGCGGGACGGTACATCGGTATCTTCCTCACCAGAGCGGAACGCAACATCAATGAAGGCATCAAGGTCGGAATCGGACTCCGCACCATCGCCATGCTGATCTGTATGGTATTCATCACTCCCGCACTGTTCAAGGGTGTGAAGGACGGCTGGAACTCCAAAATGGAAGACCTGACCGACGGTGAAGAGGAAGAAAGACGCAAGGCGGAAGAACGTGCCGCAAGCGAAGCGGAATTCCAGGAAAGAGCCGCAATCGCCCGCAGAAAGAGAGACTGATTTTACCTGTCCTCAACTGAAAACGTAACTGAATGAATAATGCCCCTTGGATGCGTCAAAACATACAAGGGGTGATTTCATTGATACGGAAAACGGAATATGTATGCGTGTTCCTCACCGGCGGGATCGTGTACAGCATGCTGGAAATGCTCTGGCGCGGCTATACTCACTGGAGCATGACGGTCGCCGGCGGACTTTGCTTTCTGATGATTCATCTGCTCAATCAGCGGATGCATGACCGGGATATCCTTCTGCGCTGCCTCATCGGGTGTCTCATCATCACGGGAGTGGAATTTTTCGCGGGTGTGATCGTGAATCTGTGGCTGGGACTGGATGTGTGGAACTACTCCGGCATGGCGTACAACCTGCTCGGACAGATCTGCCCGGCGTTCTCTCTGATGTGGTTTCTCATCAGCTTTCCCGCGTGCGCTCTGTCGGGACTGTTCCGGAGATTCTTCACCGCACTGGAAAGGCGCGAGAGAATCCCTGCTTAAACGGGAGAAATCCCGTACATAGAAGCGACGCAACCGAGCTTTGCTTGACAAAAGACGGTATGTGCATTACAATGAATACAGAAATCCCGGAAAATGACAAAACCCGCGGGGCAGTGCGGGCTCGTCATATATGGATTCGGCGGTGCGGGAAAGCCCCCGCGGGCAGGTTCGGCAATTTGGAAACTGTGGTTCATGCTGTTTCCCACGACCTTCCGCTTCGCTGATATTCGTATGCCATTCCGATGTCAGCGGATTTTGTACTGTAATCTCAGATTGTCCGCGATCATGGCGATGAATTCGCTGTTCGTCGGTTTGCCGCGGCTGTTCTGGATGGTGTAGCCGAAGTAGGAGTTGAGCGTTTCCACGTCTCCTCGGTCCCACGCAACCTCAATCGCATGCCGGATTGCACGTTCCACGCGGGAAGTGGTCGTGTCGTACTTCTTGGCAACGGACGGATACAGGATTTTCGTCACCGAATTGATGATGTCCCCGTCGTGGATCGCCATGAGAATCGCCGTACGGAGGTACTGGTATCCCTTGATGTGCGCGGGAACGCCGATTTTGTGGATGATCTTCGTCACCTGCGTCTCAATGTCGTAGTTGAGCTGTGTGTCATCGTTGGTGTCGCCGGGGGTCAGCTTCATCGAACGCCGGTTCTTGAGGATGGTCTCGCATCCGCTGATGAGCGTTTCGTATTCCACGGGCTTTGCCAGACAGAGCGACGCGCCGCTGCGGTTTGCTTCCATCATCACGGAAGGCGTGTTCACCTGTGTCAGCAGAACGAAGGATTCTTCCTTCCGTGAACCGCGGATCAGCGCGATGCCGTCCACGCCGTCGAGCCACATATCCGCAATCACAAGATCGAATTTCTCCATATTCATAAGCCGCTCGGCTTCCGTTCCGTTTTTGACCGGCGAAACCTTGGCTCCCTTTTCCACAAGAAGCTCGCGCAGCCGTTCCCTGATCTCCCGGTTTTCGTCCGCAATCAGAATTTTTGAGTCCTTTATCATTTTCCGTACTCTGCCTTTCTGTATTTATATGTTACTGTAAATTATTACCAACTCACGGTAGCCATATTTTACCATAAAACGGAACGAATTGCAAGACCTGAGCCTGAAGAAATATTACCAAAAATTAGCAGATATTCTTGTCAGGAATACACATTGACCTGTCGAATTTTAAAACTATCGAGGAGGGAATATGCCTCATAAATCATTGCTGTGGAACAAGCCGCTGACCGAATGCGCATCCATCCCGGAAACCATCCCGCGCAGAACGCTCGATGACGTGATTCTCACCGGGGATTTCAAGGGAGACACGCTGTCCCTGCTGTGCAAGCCGTGCTCTGCGGAAGAAATCCCGGTGCGTCAGAAGATGATCCGGTATGCATCGGAAAAGGAAGAATTCCGCACGATTCTGACGCAGATCCACGCGGAAATCCGTGAACTGAGCCGTTTGTGCGGATTTTTTGACCGATCGGAGATCGAAGAGGAGCGGATTCTGCTGTTCCTGCCCGTCATGAAGCGGTATTTTGCCCTGACGAAAACCATGACCGCACTGGAAGATTACGACGGCAGAGCGGGAGAGATCGGCGCATGCTTCCGGAAGATACGTGAAAACGACGCGTTTCTGGCGGCTGAAAAACGGTGCGCCGATATCCTCGCTGTCCGGCAGAGCGGCATGATGCTGACCGTGTCCGGGTCGAACATTCATGCACACGAATGCACCGCTTCGCTGAAATCAAAACTGGAAGAAATTTACCGCAGGCTGGATATGGACGACGCCATTCCGACAGAGAAGCATCCGACCCGCGCGACCCCGTCCGTCGTCATGGGATACACCGGCGTTTACAGGGGATTTCTGGAAACCGCACGGGGATTTTACAACGCATACCGCGCCGGATTTCTGGAAGGAGACGGTGATCTTCGCGTGCTGTTCGGGTATGAGAGCGAGATCGCGTTCCTGCTTGAGATCGGTGCGTATTTCCGCAAGCTCGCGGATGACGGCTACCCGCTGACGTATCCTGCGGTGTCAGAGGAGCGCGAGATGATCCTCACCGGACTGGTCGACGCATCCCTTGCCAAGCGCGGCGTGAACGGCTCCGGGGTTGTCCCGAATGATGTGCACATGGAGGACAGGGGCGGAGAACGTCTGAATTTCTACATCCTCAGCGGTGCGAACGGCGGCGGCAAAACCACATATCTGAGAGCCTGCACCCTCGCCGCGCTGTTTTTCGTCACCGGCTGTCCCGTTGCGGCGCGATCCGGCAGAATGATGGCGTTTGACAACATTTTTACGCATTTTCCCGCCAATGAGAGCTTCGAGAGCGACGGACGATTCGCAAACGAAACCGCACGCGCGGACGAAATCACGGAGCAGGCGACAAAAAATTCCTTTGCTGTGTTCAACGAAACCTTTTCGGGAACCGACGAAAAAAAGAGCGAGGAGTATTCCTCTCGTCTCGCACACACCATGGCAAATCGCGGAACCTTCGGCATCTACGTGACCCACATCCACTCGCTCACCGGCGGGGACATTCCGACCCTTGCCGCAATGATCGACGAAAACGACGAGAACCGGCGTACCTACAAAATCCGAAGAGTCGGCGCGACTGCCAGCTCATTTGCGGCGGATATTCTCGAGAAATACGGACTGGACGCGGAGTCTCTTGCAAAGAAAATCCGGCTGACGGGAGGTGACAGAAATGTCTGACAGACTGACAATTTTATGGAACAAGCCCCGCGGTGTGCTCTCGCGTGAAGAAAAAGACGCAGGCATGGCAGTGATTCAGGACTTGCAGATTGACCGTGCCTTCCGCCGCATCTGCCCCGACACCATGCTCCGCGAAGCGTTTCTCTCCGTTCTGCTGACGCCGCTGACGGATGAAAACGAAATCGCCGCGCGTGTGAAGGTTGTACAGGAATTTGCTGAAAAGCCCGCACTGCTTGACAGGCTGACCGAGCTGATCCGGCGGCTGATGATGGTGAAAAATTCGTGGGATTCCGAGCGGTCACGGCTGTTTGCATCGCGCAGAGTGAATCCGCAGGACAAGAGTCTGCTTCTGTGGACGTCCCGCGAAACACTGGTGCTGACCGCGCATTTCGTCCGCATCGCGCTGATGAACATCCGGGAGATCCACGAAACGCTGAACATGTTCGGTGCGGTCGACGGATGGCTCGGACGGCTGAAAAACGCGGCATACCCGATCGGAGCGTCGCTTGATACGGATGAGCTGATCGCGCTGTGTGAAAAGCTGGAGAAGCATCTCGCAAACGCGCATACGTACGAAATCGAATTCGACTGTGACGACGAGCTGCGGATCACGGCACCGTTCCTGCGGGAATTCAGGTTCATCCGCGTGGCAGAAAAACAGCAGAAGAAAGGCAAAAATCCGCTTCTGTCCCTGTTTGACAAGTCTTCGAAGCAGGATACCACAGCGGAAAAGAAAGCGGAAACCGAAGTTCTGCCGGAAATGGACGTGCCGATCCCGGGCATGGAGCTGGAATGGGGACTGGAAACCTCCGCCAAAGCCGTGCAGGAGCTTGACCGGTATCTGACATCATTCCTGCGCACCCTGATCGACAAATTCAGCGGACTGGAGGAAGAGTTGTACTTCTGCAAGGCAGTCCTGATGCACATCGACCGGCTCGCGGAGCGGAACGTGAAGGTCATCTTCCCGGAGTTCCTCCCGGCGGAAGAAAATACGCTGGTGATGAAGGAGCTGTCCGACCTGCTTCTGCTGACCGAGAGCATGAGCGTGCTGTCCGTGGTGCCGAACGATGTGTCCTGCATCGGCGAAGGCTCGGGTACGCTCGTCACCGGAAAGAACAACAGCGGCAAGACCGTCTATCTGCGCTCCATCGGAACGGCGGTGCTTCTCGCGCAGTGCGGACTCCCGATTCCGGCACAGTCTGCGGTCATCAGCGTCCGCCAGGCGGTCTACACCACATTCGCAAAAGCGGAAGGAGAGCTGGTTCCGCTGTCATCCGCCGGACGATTCGAGGAAGAAGTGGCACAGCTGGCGTCGATCCTCGCTCAGGTCAGACCGGGCTCGCTTCTTCTGCTGAACGAAACCTTCCAGACCACGGCATACGACGAAGGTGCGGACGGCATGTACCACATTCTCGCGTATCTTTCGTCCATCGGCTGCGGATTTATCTTTGTCACGCACCTGATGAAGCTGAAGGAGCTGTATAAAGGGCGCACGGACATCCGCATCATGAAAACGAGCGATGACCCGAGAACGCGGTATAAACTGAATATCGAATCCAATTAACGAAAAACGCGGGCACTCCGTCAAACTGACAGAATGTCCGCGTGATTTTTATGCTCTTTTACCATAGACACGCTCGCCGTCATGCCGCTCCAGCAGAACCGGAACGATCTCACGGTGATATGCCGCAGTGTCTTCGGCGACGGTTTCGATGAAGTGTTCGCTGTGACCGGTGACCTCGTCCGCGTATTTCTCAACCAGCAGATACACCGGATTCTCCCGATGCGCCGCGACATAATCGTCCAGCAGCTCGTTTTTGATCCGTTTTCCGACAGCTTCCAGACGGCTGAGACGATCCTTCTTCACGTTTTCCGCCACCTGATCGGGCATCACTGCCGCCTCCGTACCCGCACGCTTGGAATACGGGAAAATGTGCAGATGCATGAACCGCGCATCCTCACAGAACGACACGGTGTCAGCAAAGTCTTCTTCCGTCTCACCGGGGAATCCGACGATCACGTCCGCAGAGAGCGTCACATCCGGAATCGCATCTTTCAGCCGGTGAATCGCGTCCAATGCCATGTCCCGGTTGTACTTGCGGCGCATCTTCGCCAGTGTCCGGCTGCATCCGCTCTGGATGGACAGATGGAAATGCGGCAGGAGCTTCGGAATTGCCGACACAATCTCAAGAAAATGCGGCGTGAGTACCGTCGGGTCAAGCGATCCGAGACCGATCCGCTCGATGCCGTCGATTTCTGCAACATCCGCGATCAGGGAGGCGAGGGCATATCCGTACGGCTGACGGCTTTCGAAATCCAATCCGTAGGCGGCGGTTTCAATCCCCGTCAGAATCACCTCGCGGCATCCGTTTTCCGCAAGTGCGGTGATTTCGGCAAGAACCGTCTGAGGAGCCTTGGAGCGAACCGGACCGCGCGCCGTCGAGATGATGCAGTACGAACAGCGGTTGTTGCATCCGTCCTCGATCTTCACGTACGAGCGTGTCCGCATGGGTGTCACCACGGTCATTTCCACGGCACTGCGGTCATCCGGCGGCAGAACGGCGTTGGTTTCACCTGCGTAGCTGTCTACGAGCAGGTCGAGAATCTTCTTCGGAAGGGAAGCCTTGCCCCCGTTGCCGCGCACGAAAACCACGTTGGACAGCGCACAGGCGTCATCGGGCGAAATCTGCGCGAAGCATCCCGTCACCGCGACTTTTTTGGCGTTCTGAGCGGCGCGACGGATCATCTGCCGGGATTTGCGGTCGCTTTCCGCTGTGACGGTGCAGGTATTGACGACGGCGAGGTCACATTTTTCGCCGAACGGAACGATTGTGACGCCGTGTCTGGCAAGCTCTTCCGAAAAAGAGTCGGATTCGTACTGATTGACCCGGCATCCGAGGGTCAGAATGGAAACGGTGTATGGCATAATTGCCTCCGGTTTAACTTTGATTGTACTATTATATCACACCCGTGCGGATTTGTAAAGTGCGGTCAGCGCATCGCCGTCAGTTTTTGTCCGATGGCGTTGTACAGCGGGTTTCCGGTCGGCGTGATGAAGGGCAGCTCCAGTGCAATTTCGTCCCGCACCTGTTCTGCCGGAAGTTCAGTGAGACAGAGCCGGAAATACCACTGCACAGCGGGAGGGCGGCGTTTTTCATGCACATGCCGGCGGTAATTTGCGATGCGGGAGCGGATCCACGTCCTGTGCCGGGGTTCTTCCTGTGCCAGATACCGCAGAACAAGCAGGGACGCATCAAAGCACTCGCCGATTCCGTCGTCCATGGTGCCGTAGCATGTCGTTTTCAGACGCAGGAGCGTGGCTTCATGCATGCGGTTCAGCTCCGGGAGAAACGGGTGTGAAGTCTCCGACGCAAACCGTCGTGCCATCGAAAGCATCTCCAGTTCATACGAGTTGGCGGAAAGAATATGCGTTTTCGGCAGCAGTCCCGTAACAGTCGGCAATTTGTTCCCGCCGTTGTATGGAGGGATCAGAAAGAACGGATACATCCGGTTGCCGCGGTTGTCGCAGTTTCCGGGATATCGCACGCCGGTATAGAAACGGTTGGCTTCTTCCGTGGAACAGACTGCCCGCAGAACACCGTCGGCAAACGCGGATTTTTCGGCAGAGGAAACAGATTCACCGCAGATGAGCCGTCGGTTCAGATCCATACAGGTATCGTATATCATCAGTTGTTCCTTTGTGTCGAACAGGTTTTCCTGATTATACCGCAATTGCAGGAATCTGTCAAGCAGGTGAGGGAAATGTCGAAAAAATTTACGGAAAGCCTTGCAATGACGGGGAGATTGGGTTATAATAAAGAAGATAAAAACCAAACGAGCGAAAGGATGCACCCTATGAACACTGAAACACTTCATGTCGTTGACCACCCGTTAATCAAGCACAAGCTCTCCATTATGCGAGACAAGGATACCGGCTCCAAGGATTTCAGACAGCTTCTGGACGAAATCGCCATGCTCATGGGCTACGAAATCACCCGCGATCTTCCCACCGAGGACGTTGTGATCGAAACTCCCATCACCAAAATGACCGCGCAGAAGATCGGCGGCAAGAAACTGGCGATCATCCCCATTCTCCGTGCGGGTCTCGGCATGGTGGACGGCATTCTCAGCCTCGTTCCCGTTGCCAAGGTCGGTCATATCGGTCTGTACCGCGATCCCGATTCCCACGAACCCGTTGAATACTACTGCAAGCTCCCGTTTGACATCGAAGAACGCTATACCATCGTTTGTGACCCCATGCTTGCCACCGGCGGTTCCGCATCCGACGCGATCACGATGCTCAAGAACAAGGGCGTTCATCAGATCAAGCTCCTGTGCCTCGTTGCCGCTCCCGAAGGCGTGGAACGGATGCAGGCGGATCATCCCGATGTACACATCTACACCGCAGCTCTCGACGAATGCCTCAACGACCACGCGTACATCGTACCCGGTCTCGGAGATGCCGGCGACAGACTCTTCGGAACCAAGTAAAACCAAAAAATCACGACATCGGCGGGGACATCCCTGCCTTTGTTTTGTCGGAGTAAATCATGAAAAGCTTTACCGTCAATCAGAACGACGCCGGACAGCGGCTTGACAAATTCATCACCAAAGCCACCGAAGGCATGCCGAAATCCCTCCTGTATAAGTTCATCCGCACCAAGAGGATCAAGCTCAACGGCAAAAAGGCGCACGAAAACGATATTCTCACCGCGGGCGACGTGATTGAAATGTACATCCCCGACGAGTTCTTCGGCGGAGCGGAGGCAGGTCCCGATTACAGCCGCGTGAAGATCGTGCCGGATATCGTGTATGAGGACGAGAACATCCTGCTGTGCAACAAGAAGCCGGGGATTCTCGTGCATCTCGGGGACGAGGGCGACAAAAACACCGCGGACGCCGCCGAGAGGGAAACCCTCATTTTCGCCCTGACCGCGTATCTCGTCAACAAGGGTGAGTACGATCCTGCATCCGAAGCCTCCTTTGCGCCCGCGCTGTGCAACCGGATTGACCGCAACACCGGCGGCATCGTGATTCTCGCGAAGAATGCGATGACCCTGCGCGCCGTCAACGAAGCCATCCGCGAAAACCGCGTGCAGAAGCGATATCTCTGTGCCGTTCACGGAAAGCTGACCGGCGAGAAGACCCTCACGGCGTGGCATTCCAAGGACTACAAAACCAATACCGTGAAAATCTTCGACGACCGCAAGCCCGGCACGAAGGAAATCATCACGAAGTACCGCGCGCTCGACTACGATCCGAAGCATAATCTGACCCTTCTTGAGGTGACGCTGATTACGGGACGCACCCACCAGATCCGCGCACACATGGCTCACATCGGGCATCCGCTTCTCGGAGAGGGAAAGTATGCCCGCAACGCCGAAGACAGAAAGCTCGGATTCTCTTCTCAGGCGCTGTACTCCTGTGCCGTGAAGTTCGATCTGCCGGATGAGCTTGCCTATCTCAGCGGCAAAACATACACCGTCAGCGAAAAGGACGTGGACTTCCTGCGGCTCTTTCCCGACTTCCGTTTTGTCAAAAACTTCCGGTAATCGGGATTGTTCATAGAATATTCCTTGTATTGCACCGGGAAATGCGGTATAATATTAAGATAAGAATCAACCATTTCAGACTTTGATAAAAGAGGTGACAGAATTTGGCATATACCTTCAGCGGCGGTGTGCGCGTTGACGAATACCGGATCACAAACCGCTGCCGGATCGAGGCACTGCCCGCACCGAAAACCGTAACCATTCCGCTCTGCCGTCAGATGCCCGCTGTCGTGCCGGGTCAGACCGTGACGATCGGCGAAAAGCTGACTGCGGACGGTGAAGATACCTGTCCCGTACATGCAAGCGTATCGGGAACCGTTCTTGAAATCATCCGCCGCACCACACCCGAGGGACAGGACGACGCGGTTGTGATCGAGAACGACATGCAGGGAACCGTGAGTCCCGCGCTCTCTCCCATGCAGAAAAAACTGACGGAAACCGACACGGCTGAGATCGTAAACGTGATCCGTGAAGCCGGAATCCGCGAAAACGGCGTGCCGTTCTATGTAAAAATACGTGACGCGGCAGGGAAGGCGGACAAGCTCCTCATCAACTGCATCGAGAGCGAGCCGTTTCTGACCGTCGCACACCGTCTGATGCTCGAGCACCCGGCGGGAATCGTCAACGGCGCGAAGATTCTCCTGAAAGCGCTCGGCGTCCGCACTGCGTGGATCTGCATTGATGAGCACGATCCCGACGCGATTCAGAAAATGGAGGACGTGACCGCGGGCAGCAGGCTCTTTGATGTGAAGCTGTTCAAGGCTAAGTATCCCCAGTCCGACCCGCGCCAGCTCATTTACGCCGCAGCCGGAACCGAAGTCGCCGCATCTGCCGAGGAATACGAATCGGGATGCGTCACGGTGAATCCGGAAACCTGCTGTGCCGTCTACCGCGCGTTTGCCGAGGGTATGCCCCAGGTGGAACGCATCCTCACGGCGTCCGGCGACTGCCTGAAAAAACCGAAAAATCTCAGTGTGCCCATGGGAACCTCCGCATCCGCTGTCATCGCATTCTGCGGCGGACTGGTGAAGAAGCCCAAGCGGATTCTCTCCGGCGGCGTCATGACCGGTTTTGCACACTGGGACGGTCAGATGCCCGTGACGCACAGTACCAATGCGGTCATCCTGCTCTCCGACAGCTTCGGCAGACGGAACCGCGAAAATCCCGCCTGTATCCGGTGCGGCAAGTGCGTGGACGCGTGTCCGATGCATCTCATGCCCCTGTACATCGCCCGTTACGCGGCTGTCGGCAAATATAAAAAAGCCGTCGAGCTGGGAGCACTGAACTGCCGCGAATGCGGAACCTGTGCTTATGCCTGTCCCGCCGGCGTTGAAATCACCCAGCTGATCCGCACCGCGAAAATTGCCGCAGAAAGAGAGGGCTGACGATGGATCAGAATACTGTAATCCCGGATGCTGAGGTTGTGGAAACTCCCGCGGAAACCACCGGAACTCCCGCCGAGACCGCTGAGATTCCCGCAGAAAAGCCCAAAGCATCCTTCCGAAAGAAAAAACAGGCGGAGATGCCCGAGAAATTCACCGTATCTCCCGCTCCCTTCGTAAAAAGCCCCGAAACCGTCTCCACCATGATGCTGGACGTAATCATCGCGCTCATCCCGGCATATCTGTGGGGCATCTACGTCTTCGGATTCCGTGCAGCTGCCATCGCGCTGGTATCGATTGCCTCCGCTCTTCTCTCCGAAGCGGTCGTACGCTTTCTCCTGCGCAGACCGGCAAGCATCGGTGACTTATCCGCCGTTGTGACCGGGCTTCTCATGGCGATGCTCATGCCCGTGTCGGTTCCGCTCTGGGTTCCGGCGGCAGGCTCCTGCTTTGCCATCGTTGTCGTCAAGCAGATTTTCGGCGGCATCGGCAATAATTTCGTCAATCCCGCGCTCGCCGGCTGGATGTTCCTCACCTTCTTCGGCGATCATCTCACAAAATTCCCACAGCCCGGCGCAAAAATCAACTCCTTTGCCGTAACTCTTGCGGAGGATGATATCACCCTCGGCGTCAATCCGCTTCTCGCACTGAAAGCCGGGGAGCTGCCCGAGACCAACCTGTTCGACATGATGATCGGCAATACGCCCGGTGCGATCGGCGAGGTTTCCTCCCTGCTTCTCATCGCCGGCGGTATTTATCTGCTGTGGAGACGCGTGATTTCGTGGCACATTCCCGCCGCATTCATCGGAACCGCCGCGCTGATCACCTTCGTTCTGCCGCAGTACACCGGAATCCCGCTCGATTTCATGCTGTACGAGATTTTCGCGGGCGGACTGATCCTCGGTGCCTTCTTCATGGCGACGGACACGACCACATCCCCGGTCACCGTTCTCGGCAAGCTGATCTACGGCATCGGATGCGGCATTCTTACTGTGGTCATCCGGTATTTCTGCGATTCCGCCGAGGGAATGCACTGCGCGATCCTTGTGATGAACCTGCTGGCGTGGCCCATTGAAAAGCTCACCATGCCCCGCAGATTCGGAGGTAAATAAACATGGCGTCCAAGAAAAAGAAAAAGAAGAATAACCGGCAGAACAGTCAGCAGCAGAACCCCAAGCCGCAGCAGACTCCTGCCGAAACCAAACCGGTTTACGAATCCGAGTTTGAGAATGCGCTTGCAGAAGCGGTGGCGCTCAGACCGGACGATCCAGAACCGGGAATTGAAATCCCGCTGATGTCGGACGATCCCATTCCGATGGCGGCAGTCGTTTCGCCCGATGATTTCGACTTCGATCAGACGACCGACGGCGAGCTGACTGCGGAGGAGAGCGAGATCACGGAGACGGAGTCCGAAGAGAATCCCATTCCCGCAGCCCTTCCGAAGACCGTTCCCGCACCTTCCGAGAAAAAGAAAATGATCCGCACGGCGGTGGTGTTTGCATGCATTCTCGCCGCATCCGCGATGATTGTGTCGACTGTACATGTTCTGACCCGTGATGCGATCCGTGAGAATCAGCAGATTGCCGTCAACGATTCCTTTGCTCAGCTGTTCCCGGAGGCAAATGCGCTCAGAGAATACACCGCGGACGACGGAACACCCGTGTGGCTCGCTGTCACCGACGGACGGATCACCGGCTACTGCACGCAGGAAAACGGCGTCATGATCGGCTACGACGGGGAAGGCAATGCCGTCGGGGCTGTGAACATCGGCACGGGCGAGACGCTGGAAACTCCCGATCGGGCATATGTGATCGACCTTCAGGGCGCGGCTGAGGACATGAACCTGACCGTGATTCCCGAAGAGACCGAGCCCAGCGCAAATGAAGACAACGGTATGGAAGAAATCCAGATCGGTGAAGCCGTGGAAGAGGGAAGTGAGACAATTCCCGAAATTCCCGACGTGACCGAGCCGGAGACGGAGACAGAGCCGGAGACGGAAACTGTACCCGAAACCGAACCGGAAACCGAGCCCGCTGAGCCGGATGTGCCCGTAATCGCGGAACCGGTTGAGACGGAACCCGAAACACAGCCGGAAATCCCGGACGTTCCCGTAGCGGTTGAAACCGAGCAGGAGACGGACCCCGAGACTGTACCCGAAACCGAACCGGAAACGGAGGCGGAAACATGGTGGACTCCCGAGACATGGTGGACGCCGGAGACTGAGCCTGAGACAACCTGGACTCCCGAGACTGCATGGGCTCCCGAAACGGAAACTTCCGCTCCCGAAACCGCTTGGACCGGTGAAAGTGAGTCAGAATCCGCTGAAACCGAGCCTGTTGATACCGACATGACGGGCGGCGAAACCGAACCTTCCGAATCCGGCGAATCCGCGGAAACAACGGATCCCGCTGAGACAGAAGTACCCGCTGAAACGGAAGCACCTGCGGAGTCTGAAGAAGAAATCACCGTAGAGGTTGAAATTGAAACGGAAGCTCCCGCGGAAGAAGAGACCGAAGCGGAAACCGAAGAAACCAAAAAAGCAGAAACCAAGAGAAAATCCGGCAGCGGAATCTTCCGATGAGAGGTGTGTATCATAAATGAAGAAAAATAATCACGAAACTCTCATCATTCTCGGAATTCTCCCGTTTCTCGCGGCAACAACACGGCTGTACTACGCATTCTGGCTGGCACTGGCGTTTGTTGTCATCACAATTCTCACCGCACTGACTGCCAGTCTTACACGAACCGTCATCAGAGGGAAGGCGGGACTGATCGCGGATACAGCGGTATGTGCCGGACTGACAACTGCGGCCGTGCTGATCCTCCGTGCGGCAGTTCCGACAGCGGCGGCAGGGATGGGAATCTGTCTCTCGCTTGCGGCTGTCAACTGGCTTGTGATTGCAGTATGTGAGGCATCTGCCAAAAATAATATTAAGGCATCTGTCAAAAATGCGGCATTCACATCGCTTGCCGGGGCAGGGCTCCTCATCGTCTCCGCGGCTGTTCGCGAGATCATCACAACCGGTTCTCTCTTTGCCGGATTCGGCGGAAACGAAGGGGTACTGATCTTCGGCGAATGGTTCCGGAGTCTGAATTTTGCAGGAACATCCGCAGGTGCGCTGATAATCTTCGCATTTGCCTCGGCTTGTCTGCAAAAAATCACAAAAACTATCCGCAATTCCGGCAGAGAAAAGCGGATCCAGCGGGATACCATCAACTCCGGCAGTCATCCGGATCTTGTGCTGGATGCGGAAACCGGCAAGATTGTCAGACGGAGCACTGAGGAAATGCTCATGAAGCGCCGCGCTGAACTTGCGGCAAGTGCCGAAAATGACACAGATGCAATTAAGGCGTTTGACGAAAACGAGATTGCCGTTCTCGAAGAAACTGAGACAGATGCCGAAAATAAGAACGGGGAGGCGGAAGAATGACAGAGAATCTTTTACTGACCATCCTGACCGCGGCTCTGTGTGAAAACTTCGTTCTCGCTCATCTCCTCGGCACGGAAGCGGCACTGAACGGGGAAGAAAAGTCCGGACGCACGCTCCTGCGCGGACTTGTGACAACGGTCTGCATGATCGCGGCATCCCTGACTGCATTTGCGGCTGACAAGGCAATCTTCGCAAAAAGCGGTATGGAATATCTCAGCGCGCTTGTATTTGCGGTGATTCTCGCCGTATCTGAGCTTGCAGCTGAGCCCCTGACCGCAAAAATCTTCAATATTAACATGCAGACATCTTCGGGAACACGGATATTCCTCAACAGTGCCGTGTTTGCGATGGTTCTTCAGGCGGCGGACTGCGCGGACTGGCATCAGGCTGTCCTGTTCGGTCTGGTGTCCGGCATCGGTTTCACGCTTGCGGCCCTGCTGGTTTCCTGCATCCGGGAACGTCTTGAAACTGCGGATGTCCCCGAATCGTTCCGCAATCTGCCCATCCTGATCCTTGCCGCCGGACTTTGTGCCATGATTTTCGCCGGATTTGCCGGATTATCGTTCTGAGGAGGAAGAAATGGTTGAAATCATCATAGCGACATTTGCCTTTCTCGTCCTCGGCGCCCTGATCGGCGTTATCTGGTATGTTATGCAGAAGTCTAAAACTGAGGATGTCGAACCCGAGTTATTGACGGCAGATGCCGAAAATGCAGATCTGCGCGCCGTTATTCTGTGCAGCGGAACGATCGACGAGAATCCCGCCAGATACGATTACAAAGGCGTGAAGGACTGTCTTTCTGCCGCGGTAATCGGTGACGGAGGACGCACCTGTACGGACGGATGCATCGGATACGGATCCTGCGCCGTCGTCTGTCCCGAAGAAGCGATCACTGTCCGGAAGGGGATTGCCGCCGTTCATCCCGGAAAATGCACCGGATGCGGTCTCTGTGTCGGCGTGTGCCCGAAGAATCTCATTGTTCTCGAGCCGCGCACGTCTGCAAACGGACGGAGATGCATACGAAACTGTCCCGGCGGAATCTGCGGCGCATGCACCTCTGGCGGAGACGGCAAATAAACGAACAAACGCTCATCGGAATGCTCCGGCGGGCGTTTTCTGTTTGCGTGAAACTGCACAAAAAATGACAGAGATATTTGTTCAAACAGACAAAAACGGCAAATCCGGGCAAATTTATCGCGTAAAACCTTGAAAATTCCGATTGAATGTTCTATTATATACAATGAGAATCGGCGTGTTCCGCCTGTTCTTAAAATCAGAAAATTATTTTGAATCCGGAGGATTTATAAATGAACGCATCTGACATCATCCGCGTTGGTATCATCGGCTGTGGTGGTATCGCAAACGGCAAGCACATGCCCTCCCTCAAGAAGGTTCCCGGCGTAAAGATGGTCGCTTTCTGTGACATCATCGTCGAAAGAGCTGAAAAGGCAAAGGCGCAGTACGGTACTCCCGATGCAGTTGTCTACGAAGACTACAAGAAGCTCCTCGAAGACAAGACCATCGACGTTGTACACGTTCTGACTCCCAACCGCGCTCACTCCTTCATCACCGTTGACGCTCTGGAAGCCGGCAAGCACGTTATGTGCGAAAAGCCCATGGCAATCAACTCCGTTGAAGCGAAGAAGATGCTCGACGCCGCTGAGCGTACCGGCAAGCTCCTGACCATCGGCTACCAGACCAGACAGACCGCTCAGGCTCAGTTCCTCAAGGCTGAATCCGAAGCAGGCACCTTCGGCGATATCTACTTCGCACGCGCTTGCGCAGTTCGCCGCCGTGCAGTTCCGACCTGGGGC
>JAFUQY010000302.1 GCA_017472105.1 Clostridia bacterium
TGGAAGCACAACTTCCGCAGGCGTATGCCGCAGTGATGCAGTCGGTGCTGACGTCCCGCGGAGATGACGGATGTGCGGCGGTGCTCGGCAGGAAAATGACCGACGGTGCCGTGACCTCTCAGGCTGACATCGGATGTGCCGTGGCGGATTCGCCCATGCGTCCGGTGCCCGAGTCCCTTGCGTCCCACTGCGCACTGGTTGTCCATCCCGAAAAGAACGGTACGGAAGCGCAGTTCGGCGGACTTGACGGCGTGATCCGTGCCATCCGTGCGTCCCGTCAGGCAATTGCCAACGTCGAAGCGGCGAAGCATTACCTGACCGCGGCGCAGTGTGCGAGACTGGTGCTGATGCTGGCGGGACTTCTTCTGCCCGTACCCATGCTGTCGCCGGTGAGCATCCTGATCTGGGGGCTCCTGTTCGACTTTGCGGCGGTGCTGGTCATGGCGTTTGAACACGGAAGCGGAGAGGGAATCCCGTCCTTTGCGCGGAAGCGTCAGGCGGAAGACACGGACGAAATCGACGAAGTGAAGCCCAGCCGCCGCGATGTGAAAAAAGCGGTGCTCTCCGGGATGCTCTGGGGTGCTGTGACTGCGGGATCGGCGTTCCTCTGTCTCCGGCTTGCGGAAATTGCGAAGACTGTCTGTGACGGCGAGGTATTCCTGAGCGCGGCTCTGATTCTCTCCGGGCTGACCGTCTCATCCTGCATCATGAAGCCCGTGAGCCTGTTCAAGCCCGGCAGAATCAACACGGCGTACACAGCGTTCGCGGCACTTGCACTTCTGGCGATTCCCGTGATCCTGCTCGCGTCGGACATGACATGGCAGGGAAGACTGCTCACGCTCGGCACGGCTCTGATTCCCGCACTGATCCTGCTTGGCGTCGCTGAGCTTGTGAAGCTGCACCGCGGAAAAGGCGTGAACCGCAGCGGTAAATAAACGAAAAAACAAATGCGCATTTCTTCCAGTGTTTCCGGAGTCCGGGGACGCCGGCAGCAGTGCGCATTTAATTTATGTAAACAAAATGAAAAAAATCCGCCGAAAGTGCAACGAATATTGCGTAATCCCTTGTATTTTTCGATCATTTGTTATATAATATTTGATAGCTCGCAGAGGTGTCTTTTTTTGACGCGCCATGGCGGATCTGGGACTGAATCTGCGGCAGAAATCATAACTGAATCATAACGAAAGGAATAATATAGATATGGCTGAAAACAAGGAAAACACTCAGGAAACACCCACCGCTGAGTGTACCCATGACTGTTCTACCTGCAAGGCGAACTGCTCTTCCAGAACTCCCACCTATGACGCGCCCCACAAGGACTCCAATATCAAGCACGTCATCGGCGTTGTATCCGGCAAGGGCGGCGTAGGCAAGTCCATTGTGACCTCCATGCTCGCTACCATCATGCAGAGAAGAGACTATAAGTGTGCGATTCTTGACGCCGACATCACCGGTCCTTCCATTCCCAAGGCATTTGCAGCCAAGGGTGATATTCTCTCCACCGGCGACGGTCTGCTTCCCCTTGCAACCAAGACCGGCATCAAGATGATTTCCGTAAACCTGCTTCTGGAAGAAGAAACCCGTCCGGTTGTATGGAGAGGTCCTGTAATCGCAGGTACCGTAAAGCAGTTCTGGACCGACGTTGTCTGGGGCGACGTGGACTACATGTTCATTGACTGCCCTCCGGGAACCGGCGACGTTCCGCTGACCGTATTCCAGTCCATCAAGCTCGACGGCATCATCATCGTAACCACTCCTCAGGATCTGGTTTCCATGATCGTCGGCAAGGCTGTGAACATGGCTGCCATGATGAACATTCCCGTCATCGGTCTGGTTGAAAACATGTCCTACGTCAAGTGCCCCGACTGCGGCAGAGAAATCAACGTCTTCGGCAAGTCCAAGGCGGAAGAGGTCTGCGCACAGTACGGCATTGACCTGCTTGCAAGAATGCCCATCGACGAAAAGCTGTCCGCTCTCATTGACCGCGGCGTAATCGAACTGATGGAAAACGACTACCTCGAAGGCGCTGCTGACGCCGTCGAAAAATTCTGCGCGAAATAACTTTTCATATATTTCTCATCAATATTCTCAGGAGGACAAAAGCTCTATGAAAAAACCTATGACTTCCGTTGCCTTCAAGGGTACACCGGAACAGCTCGCGGCTCTTGACGCAGTTATCGCTGCTCACAAGGATCAGGCCGGATGCCTCATGCCCATCCTTCAGAAGGCGCAGGATATCTACGGATATCTTCCCGAAGAAGTTCAGCGTCACATCGCACTCGCTCTCGACATTCCCTTCTCCGAAGTGTTCGGTGTTGTAACTTTCTACGCACAGTTCCTTCTCAACCCCAAGGGAACCAATCCCGTTGCAGTATGTCTTGGTACCGCATGCTACGTTAAGGGCTCCGGTATCCTGATGGACAAGCTGGAAACTCTCCTCGGTATTTCCAACGGCGGCATCACCGAAGACCTCAAGTTCAGCCTTGAAGCTACCCGCTGCATCGGTGCCTGCGGTCTCGCTCCCGTTCTCACCATCGGTGAAGACGTTTACGGCCGTCTGGAACCCAACATGCTCGAAGGTATCCTCGCAAAGTACAACTAAAAGCCGCTTCGGGCTGTCCGTAATGTGACACATGATACTGCCGCTCTGGCAGAATGGAGTAAACATGAAAATCAGTGAAATAAGAGATTACCTTGGAGCCGAAGTTCTTTGCGGCGAAGAAAATCTGGAACATGATGTCATTTCCGCATGCTGCAGTGACATGATGAGCGATGTACTTGCGTTCGTGAAGGATCAGGGCGTGCTCATTACCGGTCTCCTCAACTCACAGGTCATCCGCACCGCCAATATGATGGACATGGTGTGCGTTGTGTTTGTGAGAAGCAAGACTCCCACTGAGGACATGGTCGAGCTGGCAAGGGAGTGCGGCATCGTTGTGATGCGTTCCACTCTCCGCGCTTACGAAGCGTCTGGAATTCTCTACTCACAGGGATTGGGCAGAGGAGGTTCTGATGTCTGAAGAAATCAAATTCCACTTTGATGTGGACGGCGAAAACTTTTCTTCCGCAGGGGAAGCTTCCGTTGTCGTCAAAAAGAAGCTGCGCCAGCTGGGATTCCCGCCGGACGTCATCCGCAAGGTTTCCATTGCGATGTATGAAGGCGAAATCAATATGGTGATCCACGCTGACGGCGGTACCGCAGACGTTGAAGTGCTCGATGACGAAATCGTGATCGTGCTCAGCGACCGCGGCCCCGGTATTCCCAATGTCGATCTTGCTATGCAGGAAGGATATTCCACCGCACGGGAAAACATCCGCTCCCTGGGCTTCGGCGCAGGTATGGGTCTTCCCAACATGAAGAAATATACCGATTACATGCACATTGATACCGAAGTCGGTGTCGGCACTACCATTACAATGAAGGTAAACCTCTGATGAAGGTGCATCGCTTGAGAGCGGAAGGATCTTCATCACCTGTTCCGCTCGGAGGTGTATATGGCAACCGAATATAAGCATTCCGTTTCGCTCGAAGTCAGCAAATGCAAAGGATGTACGACCTGTCTGAAACGGTGTCCCACGGAAGCAATCCGCATACGTGACGGTCATGCGGTCATTGATTCCAACCGCTGCATTGACTGCGGCGAATGTATCAGAGTATGCCCCTATAAGGCGAAAAAAGCAACTCACGATACGCTTGACTGCCTGAAGCAGTTCAAATATAAGGTGGCACTTCCCGCGCCGTCCTTATACGGCCAGTTTGACAACATGGACAACATCGGGTACATTATCCACGGTCTGAAGGATCTCGGATTTGACGATGTGTTCGAGGTTGCATGCGCGGCTGAGCTGGTAACGGCTTACACAAGAATGTACGTGAAGCGCAAAGACGTCAAAAAACCGGTAATCAGCTCCGCCTGTCCCGCGATTTCCCGGATTATCAGCATGAATTATCCCTATCTGTGCGAGAACGTCATGCCGATTCTTCCGCCGATCGATATCGCGGCTCAGCTTGCAAGAGCAAAGGCGAAGGAAGAACATCCGGAACTGACCGATGAGGATATCGGGATTGTGTTCATCTCTCCCTGTCCCGCGAAGGTCAGCTATGTAAAAAACAATTTTGCAAAAGAACGCAACTACATCGACGCGGTGGTGTCCATGGGGGACGTGTATTTCGCCCTTCTGGATGTCATGAAGAAGCACGCGGACGAGGAGCCTGCGGAAATGACCGAATCCGGCATGATCGGGATCGGCTGGGCTTCCACCGGCGGCGAATCCTCGGCTACCTTCAACGAACGGTACCTCGCAGCGGACGGCATCGAAAACTGCATCCGGGTGCTCGATCAGATTGACAATTCCGATATCACCAGTCTCGATTTCGTTGAGCTCAATGCCTGTGACGGCGGATGTGTGGGCGGGGCTATGACTGTCACCAATCCCTACATCGCTCAGGCAAGACTGCAGATTCTCAAGCGCTATCTCCCCGTTTCTCCCAACCGTCCCGCCAGCGAGTGGATCCCCGACGAGTTCTTCAACGAGAACGCAATCGAGTATGTTCCCAACAAGCTCTCCGAGGACAGAAAAGAGGCTCGCCGGATGATGGCGGATATCGTATCCATCGCGGATACACTTCCCGGGATCGACTGCGGATCCTGCGGCGCACCGACCTGCATGGCGTTTGCCGAAGACATCGTCAAGGGCGAAACCAATGCGGACGAATGTACCGTGATTATGCGTATGCTCTTCCACAAGTATCTGGATCAGCATAAGGACAAGTCGGTTCTGGACAAGATCAGTGCGATCAAAGACCGTAAAGAAGTGGAATAATTGGAGGTGTGACGATGACTGTTGCACAGCTTTGTGAAAAACTCTCCCTCAGAATCGTGACGGGGGACATCGCGAAGGAATTTGACGGCGTGTACTGCGGCGACCTTCTCAGCCGTGCCATGAGCCGTGTGAAATTCGACAATCTGTGGATTACCATTATGGCAAACACAAATGTGATCGCGGTTGCCAGTCTGACCGAAGCGTCGGCTGTGATTCTGGCAGAAAACGTGGAGCTTCTTCCCGATGCACTGCTGGCTGCGATTGACAACGGCATCACGGTTCTCTCTTCCGACAAATCCGCTTACGAGCTCTGCGTCATGATCCACGAACTGTCATGACGAAGTACTTCTGCGATCTGCACATTCATTCCTGTCTTTCTCCCTGCGGCGACGACGAAATGACTCCCGCGAACATCGCCGGCATGGCGGTTGTCAACGGACTGAACATCGTTGCGCTGACCGACCACAATTCCTCGAAAAACTGTCCCGCCTTCTTCAA
>JAFUQY010000303.1 GCA_017472105.1 Clostridia bacterium
GAATACAGTGCCTTCAATATCCGTTACCGTCACGTCATGGGGCGTATATTGGATATACTTGCTGTTCTGTGCCCAGTACGCCATTTCCTCGCTTTCCGGCTCGAGGATTACGTCAAACACGAGATACCGGCTGCCCACGGACATCGGGAATGCAACCACGGTCAAGCCATCGGACACGGGAAAGCTGTAATTCGCCCAGTCGGTGCTCTCAATGGATTTCATCGTCATCGGATAGTCCTCGCCGTACAGCGTAAGCGTGTAGTCCCCGCTGCCCCGGAAGTCCGCATAGCCTTTGTAATAGCTCAGCTGATCGGAGCCGCCGCTGAAAGTCAGTGTACAGTTGTCACCGTCCGCGTCCGTGAGGGTCATCTCCGGCATGGATGCGCTTCCGTCCCGCATACCGTAAGGGATATCAAGATCCGTCAGCAGCGTCACCTGCCACATGCCTTCGTATTCGCCTTCGGTCACGGGAATCATGGACGCGGCTTCAATCCGGTACCGTCCCGTGTCAACGGCAGAATCAAGGGTGTACACCTCCGACTGATCCGCTGTGACAATGCCCATGCCCGGGACGAATGCGAGGTAGTCGAACACCTTCACGCCCGCGCCCATGAGCACCAGTGCCAGTGAAAACACCGCCGCGCAGAGGGCAATTCTCCGCCATCCGGGACGCTTGTGCGCTGTTTTTTCGTTTTCCTTCGCCCGCATTGCCGCAAGCGTCCGCGATTTCAGCTCCTCAGACGGCCCGGCGAGGGTATCGTTCAGTTTATTCAGATCAAATTCGTTCATGCTGTTTCCTCCTGTATTCAATTGTCGGGCAGATACTCCGTCAGTCCCAGTGCCTTTGCCAGTGCCCGCCGCGCCCGGGTCAGTCTCACCCGCAGATTCGCAGGCGTCAGTCCGAGCATCCGTGCGGCTTCTTCCGTGGAATACCCGCAGACTCCGCACAGGTACAGCGGCATCCGGTAGTTCTCCGGCAGACTGAAGAGAGCATCCATGACTTCCCCGGTGTCCTCATCCGGCACAGCGGCACTTTCCGGGATTTCGTCTTCCTGCCGCCGTTTTGCCTGCCGGATCAGATCGGTGCACCGGTGAACGGCACAGCGTACGAACCATGCCCGCTCATGCTCCGATCCCGGTTCCGCTTTCGGTCTGTGCTCCATCCAGCAGAGAAAGGTGTTCTGGTACGCGTCGTCGGCGAGGGATCGGTCAAATCCCGCCAGCTTCACACAGCACACCCGGTAAACGAGGGTTCCGTAAGCCTCCAGCACCCGTTCGCATTCGTCCATGAAGACACCTCCGATCATAAAAAATAAGCTGTGGTCTTTCGTTTTGTCCGGACAACCATAATACGTCGGAGGAGTGGAAATTGCAACAGGGGAAAACAAAAAAATGCACAATGCACAAACAGAACTCCCGTATATTGTGCATTATGCATTCCCGTTATTTCAGCTTCACGTTCTTCCCGTACGCCTTTGTGACCGCTTCGATTACGGCATGGCGGAAACCGTTTTCCTCAAGAGCCGCGACACCTTCGATGGTACTGCCGGCGGGACTTGTGACCATGTCCTTCACTTCGCCGGGGTGTTTGCCGCTTTCTTCCAGCAGAACCGCAGTGCCCCGGATCGTCTGAATCGCGTATTCGTAAGCCTTCGCACGGGGTACGCCGCATCTGACCGCACCGTCCGCGAGAGCTTCGACAAACATGCACACGAACGCCGGGCCGCATCCCTGCACTGCCGTACCCGCGTCGATGAGCTTTTCCGGGATGAAATCGAGCCTGCCCGCGCCCTGCATGAACCCGCAGAAATCGGCGAGAAGTGCGTCGGGGACGTCAAGCGAAGCGGCAAGAATCATGGCTTCTCCGACCGATGCGGCGACATTCGGCATGATGCGGATCACCGGACACGGCACGCCTGCAAGCTCACGGATGCGCTCCATTGTGATGCCTGCCATCATGGAGACGATCACGGGCATTTCCTCCCGCGCACGGAGAGAATCGCGGATTTCAGCGAACGCGTCCTCTGCCATCTGCGGCTTGACTCCGATGAAGAGGAACTGTGCGGCAGATGCGGCAACGGCGGGAGACGCTCCCATACAGCCGTATTTTTGACGGAAGTGATCGACCTTCGCACGGTCATGATCCGCCGCGATGATTCCCGAGCCGGAAATGCGCTGTGTGCAGGCATCGAGCAGAGCCCCGCCCATATTGCCGACACCGATGAAACCGAGTTTATACATAATTCTGGTACTCCTGTTACTTATTACTTCTTCCCTGTTCACTCTTACTTCTTCCCTATCTCACGTTTCCTTCGCCGCGGACGACGTATTTGTATGTGCAGAGTTCCCGCAGTCCCATCGGGCCGCGTGCGTGGAGTTTCTGCGTCGAGATGCCCATTTCGCATCCGAGACCGAACTCGCCGCCGTCCGTGAAGCGCGTGCTCGCGTTATGGTACACCGCCGCGGAATCGACCGAGCGCAGGAATCTGGATGCCGCCGCGTTGTCCGCCGTTACGATGGCTTCGCTGTGGTGCGTGCTGTGCTCCGCGATGTGCGCAATGGCGTCGTCCAGTGTATCGACAACTCCCACGGCAAGGCGGTAGTCGAGAAATTCCGTATCAAAATCGTCGTCTCCCGCGGGTGTTCCGGGGATGATCTCTGCCGCACGGGAATCGAGAATCAGCTCAACGGGGTTCTCATCGCGATCGTCCACAAGTGCTTTTTTCAGAATCGGGAGGAACTGTGCGGCAATATCCCGGTGAACGAGGCACACCTCCGCCGCATTGCACACCGACGGGCGGGACGTCTTCGCGTTGACGAGAATCTTCACCGCCATGTCAAAATCAGCCGCTTTGTCCACGTACACATGGCAGATGCCCGTTCCGGTTTCGATGCACGGCACCTTCGCTTCGTCCACGCAGGCTTTGATGAGTCCCTTGCCGCCGCGGGGAATCAGGAGATCAATATATCCCACCCCGTGCATGAGATCGAGCGAGCTCTGACGCGTGGTATCCTCAGCCTGACAGACGAGATCCGCGGGAAATCCGGCGTCGGTGCATCCCATCCGGAGCGCGTCCACGATTGCCTTCGAGGAACGGTACGCATCCCGTCCGCCGCGGAGAATGACCGCGTTTCCGCTCTTGATGCACAGCGCCGCCGCATCGGAGGTCACGTTCGGACGGCTTTCGTAAATGATCGCGACCACGCCGAGGGGCACTGCGGTTTTCTCAATCGTCATGCCGCGCCGCTCGGTGGTTTCCAGCACACGCCACGCGGGATCGGGCAGATTCACAACATCGAGAATCCCGTCCGCCATGGCACGGATGCGGCTCTCCGTCAGTCTCAGCCGGTCGATCATGACGGGGGAAATCCGTCCCTCTGCGGCTTTTACGTCTGCTTCGTTTTCCGTAAGAATCGCGGGTATGTTTTCACGCAGACGCGCCGCCATCGCGGTCAGAATCGCGTTTTTTTCGTCAGTGGATGCGGACATCACGGTATGCTTCACCGCACGTGCCGCCTGCATGATTTCAAGCGTTGTTTTCATGGGTCACCTGTATCTGTTGTTATTGTAAATTTCGATAACCGGTTAATGATATGCTATATTTTATCACTATATATGGAATCTGTCAAGTACAAACAGCAAAGGACGGATCCGAAGACCCGCCCTGATGTTTTATTCGGCTGCTTCCGCGGGCACATACGCCGCATACGCAAGCAGTGCATCCACCGCATCCGCAGTGAGGCTGTACACAATGCCCGACTTTGCGGGACCGCCGTAATATGCGCCATCCGCCGAGCCGATATCAAAAGTGTACGTGGTTTCGAGGTAGTTCGTGGACTCGTTGCCGTTCGCATCGGTGGAAGTGACAGCCTTCTTGTACTTCACGGAGACGGAGTTTGTGCCGTCGATGCCGTACGATGCCTTCTCTTCCGCGGATGCGCTGTAATCCTCGCAGATCGTGAGGGACACGCCGCCCAGCTTTTCCAGTGCTTCGGTCATGCCCGCTTCGTCGGTGATTTCGTTCGATACGCCGTCCTTTGTGACCGTCACAGAGGAGACATAGCCGATATCCTGCCACTCGGAGACAGGGATCGTGTCAAGGGCAAGCAGGTCTTCCAATGCGTAGTCGAAATACGGAATCAGCCCGGAGGAGATCAGGTAGCAGTCGCCGTCCATGGTGAAGTAGTACCCGCCGGTGAAGGAGTTGTAGGCGCCGATGTTGTACACGTGGGATGTCCCGTCGGTGTATTCCACCTTGATGACGTACGCGGGATCGGTCAGACCGTAGGCGTCCTTGTCAACTTCATCCACGGTGCGGATTGCCGCCATGGAGGAAAGTGCGGATGCCATATAGCCGACGGTTTCCTGATTCAGCGGGAATTCCCTGTCGCCTTCGTACACCCATGCGCCGTTCTCGGCAAGGAACGTGAGGAACTCTTCTCCCTCGCGGGAGTAGGAGATGGACTTCGTGGTCGACGCGTCGTACTCGGCAAGCAGAATGGATGTGTTCTGCGATGCCGCGAGTTCTGCCGCTTCTTCCGCTGCTTTTTTCTCGTTTGCCGCGGAGAGCACGGAGGTTCCGATGACGAGCACGGCAAGGATTGCGGCAAGCACAATCATCGGCAGGTATTTGTTTTTCTTTTTACGCTGTTTCTGTGCCATGGCTTACTTCTTTCTCCGCTTGAACCATACCGCAAAGCCCAGTGCCAGGAACGCAAGCGGGATCACGAACACGACGACAACGGACCAGATGCCCGCTTCTGCCGCAGTGACGGTGAGTGCCTGAACCTGAAGTGCCTTTGCCATAATGGAAAGCGAGGTCTTGTTTTCGCTCATCCAGTTGAGGGACGCCATGAACACCGCAGAGTTGCCGCCGGAGACGTACTGGTCAGCCGCTTCGTCGGTGAGCGCAGGAGAGGAGAACCACACGAACTTCGCACTGTCGCCTCTTGTGCCGTTTGCTTCCGCTGTCACAGCCGCGCCGACGTAGACCATGCCTTCAATATCGCCGTCCTCTTTCTCGAGGGTTTCCGCGTTGAGGTTTGCCTTCGTATATGCGGCATTGGTCGTGGAGAGGATGGGCGTTACCGTCGTCGTGCCGTCGGAAATGATACCGTGAGCGGCATTGGCGAGGACGTAGATCTGTGAGTTGGACAGCAGGGACAGGGGACCGGACGCCGTGGAGCCGAGATTGGGCAGCAGGAAGTGCGGGTAGGACATGTAGTTGTTGCGGTTGGTCTCAATCACGATGCCGTCGACGGGTTCCAGACCCATGTGCGCCGCCAGTTCGGTGAGATTGGGCATGAAATTCGAGGAGAATCCGGTTGCGCTGGTAATGAGGATGATATTGCCGCCCTCATCGAGGTAGGATTTGAGCATCGTGCACTCGTCAGCGGAGAGGTCGGACGTGGGATTGTTGATGAGAATGGACGTGCAGGATGCGGGGATGGCGTCAATGTTGAGAAGCGTCATGGTTTCCTGACCGATGTTCTCCGCGGTGATATAGGAAGAGAAGGTCGCGGACAGCTCGGTTTCGCCGTGTCCGGTCAGGGTGTACATCGTGGGCAGGTCGCTTCTTGTGACGTAGTCCACTGCCGTCGTGAAGGCAAGCTCGCCCGCAAAGGACGTCACGGTCGGGAAGGTGTAGTACGTGTAGTAGTACTGGTACAGCTCCTCTTCCGTGTAGGACGTGTCAATGGACTGGGTGTAGATTTCGTAGTAATCGAGCACGTAGCTGCGGAGCGCGCTTTCGGCGATGACGGAATTGTCGTTCAGCTGCTCACTCGTGTACTGCTCAATGAACGCGGGGTTCTCGATGGGGTCGACGGTCTTGACCTTGATGTGCGGGTTGAGCGCCGTATAGCGTCCGAGAAGCTCCACGATATTGGAGTCCTCCGTGCCGCGCTGGGTCAGGATGTAGAAGGTCACGTCGGTATCCACACCCGCGAGAATCTGCTCAGTCTCCTCTCCGATGGAGAAAAGATCAAGCTCGGACATATCGTACTTGGTCAGCGTCGTGGGAAGCTCGCCCACAAACAGGTTCACGGCAATCACAACGGCGATGACGATGAGGGACATTGCCATCGAGAACGTGCCGATCTTGAGGTATTTCTTGTTCACGCCCGGCTTCTTTGCGGGAGTGTTTTTGATTTCGTTGTTCATATCATTTTTCCTCCCGTCTCAGTTCCAGCGTTTCTTTTCCATGGACTGCACGGTGAGATACACAAACAGCGCGCAGACGGAAAGATAGAAGATGATCGCAGTCAGGTCAAACATGCCGCTCTGGAAGACTGCAAGGCGGTCAAACAGTGCCATCGACGACAGCAGGGACGGCACCGCACCCTCGAACACGGCGGGATTGACGAGGTACACCAGCACGCATGCCGCCGTAAGAACCACGGAAGT
This sequence comes from Clostridia bacterium, assembly GCA_017472105.1. Next base: position 6,407 of record JAFUQY010000303.1, read on the forward strand.
GCACACGGAAATGGTGGAATTCTTAATCATCACCTGCACGATCATGCCGATGATGACGGAGATGGCGATGAATCCGGCAAGGGATGCACCGGCGGAAGTGGGAATGAGGTTTGCGATGCCGGACATGAGGTTGATGAACACCATGACGGCGAGGGAGACAACGGCTGCGATCACCTGACTCTCGGTGAGGGACGAGATGAAGAGCCCGATTGCGATGAGGGAGCATCCGAGCAGGAAGAACGCAAGCAGGGATGCGTATGCGGGAGTGAGATAAACCGTGCCGAATGCGGTGAGGATCAGGGGATAGAACGCCATGACCGCGCAGGGCACGAAGAGCACCGTCACCATCGCGAGATACTTCGCCAGAACAATCGACGAAATGCTCATCGGGAGGGAGTAGAGGAGCTGGTCGGTGCGGCTGTGCTTTTCTTCCGCGACGGAACGCATGGTCAGCACGGGCACGGTGAACATGTAGACAAACGCCACATTGGACAGAATCACTTCAAAATAGGGATACAGCCCCATCAGGTTGTAAACCACCATGTAAATGCCGGCGAGCAGGAGCACAAACCCGATGAAAAGGGCGCCTGTCATGCCGGTGATGTAGGAACGGAGTTCTCTTTTATAAACGGCGAGCACTGTCATTCCTCCTTTCAGTTACCGCCGAAAAGCGGCTTGTAGTCGTCGGGGTCATCGTTATTTGCAGGCTCAGCGGGAGTTTCCGGTTCGGATTCCGTCTCCGGCGCGGGCTCTTCCTGCTTTGCCTTCGCGTTTTCCATTGCCTGACGCGCGAACGCTTCTTCTGCGGAGAGGTGTTCATCCTCTGCGGGAGCGGTTTCGGGAGCCTTCTTCTTTCCGTCACCCGTCAACTCAAGGAATACCTTTTCCAGCGTGACTTCCTCGTATTCCATCGAGAGAATCGGCGCCTTCATGTCGGCAAAACGGAAGAACAGCTCCTCGCGCACATCGGTCTGACTGTCGGTTGCCACGCGCACGTGATGCCGTCCGAGCGGCTCCGGTTCGATTTCCACGCTCTGCACAGCCGGCAGGGACTCGATCGCCCGGCGGATTTTTGCTTCATCGCCGCGCACAGTCATGTCGACGTAGTTTTTGCCCTCGTAGAGCTTCGTGAGGTTCTCCAGCGTATCGGACGCCACAATCTGCCCACGCGCAATGATGATGACGTAGTCGCACACCGCGGAGATTTCCGGCAGGATGTGGCTGGACAGAATCACGGTGTGGTCACGTCCGAGCTCCTTGATGAGTTCACGGATTTCGATAATCTGGCGCGGGTCAAGACCGACCGTGGGCTCGTCGAGGATGATGATCTCGGGGTCGCCGATAATCGCCTGCGCAATGCCGACTCTCTGCTTGTAGCCCTTGGACAGATTCCTGATGATGCGGTCCGCGTATGCCGTCAGTCCGGTTTTCGCAATCGCCCAGTCAACTGCCTTGTAGAGTTCGTCCCCTTTCAGACCCTTCGCTTCTCCGACAAATTCGAGGTACTCGTTCGGGGTCATATCCATATAAAGCGGCGGCTGTTCGGGAAGATACCCGATTGCGGACTTCGCACCGACCGGATCTTCGTAGATATCGCAGCCGTTGACGGTGACTTCGCCCTCAGTTGCCGCGAGACATCCGGTGATGATGTTCATGGTCGTGGATTTTCCGGCACCGTTCGGTCCGAGGAAGCCGTAGATCATCCCCGGCTTGACGGAAAAGCTGACACCGCGCACGGCCTCCACGGAACCGTAGCGTTTGACAAGATTTTTAACTTCGATCAAAGTGATATTCCTCCAGTGGGTCTGGGTAAACCCGAAAGATTTCATATGATTTTTATATTATAGCACGTATGCGTGAGGAATGGGTGAAAATTTATTGAAAATTTTAGAATTCTTAAAATTACATCGCGCCGGAGGATGTCACGCCTCATCCGTCACGATTTTTTGAGAAAAAACCGTGACACCTTCCCCGGCTGCGTTTGTGCAGTTGAAATTTCAAGAAACTGCACGGGGAAGGCTTGTTAAGGGTGGCGTCCCGGAGCATCGCCGTAAGAACAACCAAGTTTGCGCCGCAGGCTGAGTTTACCGAGGGAACTGAGTGTCAGTATCCCTGAAGGAAGATCGCTCCACCCTAAACCTGCACGGGTATGGCGCCCGCCGCGTAGGCGTTACAAATTCAATTGAAAAGCGGAGCTTTTCTTCCTTCCCTCTTGCAAAACCCCGCAATATGATGTATAATAAAATGTATTACAATATTTTTCACCAAAAAATTCTCCCACGAGGTTAACCATATATA
>JAFUQY010000304.1 GCA_017472105.1 Clostridia bacterium
ACCCTCCAGTCCGGTTTCGAAAACGCGGACGACCACCGCTTCATCGCCTCCTGCGCGAAGAAGCACGGCATCTACTTCTCCCGTCCCGGCAACGGCATCTGCCATCAGGTTCACCTCGAACGCTTCGGCGCTCCGGGCAAGACCCTCATCGGTTCCGACAGCCATACGCCTACCGGCGGCGGCATCGGCATGATCGCCATCGGCGCGGGCGGCCTTGACGTTGCTGTTGCGATGGGCGGCGGCGCGTACTATATCACCTATCCGAAAATTGTCAATGTTGTCCTCACCGGCAAACTCTCTCCGTGGGTTGCCGCAAAGGACGTGATCCTCGAACTGCTCCGCCGCATTTCCGTCAAAGGCGGCGTCGGCAAAATCATCGAATACACCGGCGAAGGCGTAAAGACGCTGTCCGTTCCCGAACGTGCCACCATCACCAATATGGGCGCGGAACTCGGCGCGACAACCTCCATCTTCCCGTCCGATGACGTCACTCTTGAATTCCTCAAGGCAGAGGGCAGAGAAGATGTCTTCGTTCCCATGTCCGCCGATCCCGGCGCGGAATACGACGAAACCATCGAAATCAACCTCTCCGAACTCGTTCCGATGGCTGCCTGCCCGCATTCTCCCGATAACGTCAAGCCGATCACCGAAATCGGCAGGATGAAGATTGACCAGGTCTGCATCGGTTCCTGTACCAACAGCTCGCTTTACGATATGCTCAAGGTCGCGTATATCCTCGACGGCAAGACCGTTCATCCGGACGTGTCCCTCGCCATCGCTCCCGGCTCCAAGCAGGTTCTCAACATGATCGCCGAAAACGGCGCACTGTCCAAGATGATCGACGCGGGCGCAAGAGTTCTCGAATCGGCGTGCGGCCCGTGCATCGGTATGGGTCAGTCCCCGAACTCCAAGGGTATCTCTCTCCGTACCTTCAACCGGAACTTTGAAGGAAGAAGCGGTACCAAGGACGGTCAGATTTACCTCGTATCTCCGGAAGTTGCCGCCGCATCCGCGATTGCCGGATACCTCTGCGACCCGCGCGAACTCGGCGATATGCCCGAATTCAAGCTGCCGGAAACCTTCACCGTCAACGACAACATGATTACCCTCCCGGCTCCCGCAGACGAAGCGGATTCCGTGGAAATCAAGTACGGTCCGAACATCGCGGGTTATCCGGAAACCGCACCGCTTGCCGAAACCATCAAGGCAGAATGCTCCCTCAAGGTCGGTGACAACATCACCACTGACCACATCATGCCCGCAGGCGCGAAGATTCTCCCGCTCCGCTCGAACATTCCCGCGATTTCCAACCACTGCTTCACCGTCTGCGACGAAACCTTCCCGAAGCGTGCGAAGGAACTCGGTCAGTCGATCATCGTCGGCGGCACGAACTACGGTCAGGGTTCCTCCCGTGAACACGCGGCACTTGCTCCGCTCTACCTCGGCGTAAAGGCGGTCATCGCGAAATCCTTCGCACGTATCCACTGCCAGAACCTCATCAATGCAGGTATTCTCCCGATGACGTTCGAGTGCGAGGCTGATTACGACAAGATCTCCGAGGGCGACACGCTCACGATGGCTGAGATCTTCGACGAGGTTATGGGCGACGGCGTCGTTCACGTAAAGAACGAGACTACAGGTGAGACGTATACTGTAAAGTGCGAGCTCAGCGGCAGAATGAAGGACATCATTCGCTGCGGCGGACTTCTTGAATACACTAAAGAAAACTTGAAATAAGGGGACACTGCAATGGCTAAGATTAAGATGACCACGCCGCTCGTTGAGATGGACGGCGATGAAATGACCCGAATTATATGGAAGTGGATCAAGGACATCCTTATTCTTCCGTACGTTGACCTTAAAACCGAGTATTACGATCTCGGTCTTGAGCACAGAAACGAGACAAAGGATCAGGTAACCGTTGACTCCGCACTCGCAACGAAAAAGTACGGCGTTGCAGTGAAGTGCGCGACGATCACTCCGAATGCGGCTCGCGTGAAGGAATACAACCTCTCCGAGATGTGGAAGTCCCCGAACGGCACGATCCGTGCGATCCTCGACGGTACAGTGTTCCGCGCGCCGATCATTGTAAACGGCATCACGCCCTACATTCCCACCTGGACAAAGCCCATCACGATCGCGCGTCACGCATACGGCGACGTTTACAAGAACGTTGAGATGCAGGTTCCCGCAGGATCAAAGTGCGAGATCGTTTGCACCGACGAGAACGGAGTGGAGACAAGAAAGACCATCCACGAGTTCGGCGAGTCCGCGGGTGTTATCCAGGGTGTTCACAATGTAGACGCATCCATCGCAAGCTTCGCGCGAAGCTGCTTCAACTACGCGCTTGACACAAAGCAGAGCGTATGGTTCGCTTCGAAGGATACGATCTCCAAGATCTACGACCACAGATTCAAGGACATCTGGGCTGAGATATTCGAGAACGAATACAAGGCTAAGTTTGACGAAGCGGGCATCGAGTACTTCTACACCCTCATCGACGACGCTGTAGCTCGCGTGGTACGCAGCAGTGGCGGATACATCTGGGCGTGCAAGAACTACGACGGCGACGTAATGAGCGACATGGTTGCAACCGCTTACGGAAGCCTTGCAATGATGACCTCCGTGCTCGTTTCTCCCGACGGAAACTACGAGTACGAGGCAGCTCACGGCACGGTTCAGCGCCACTACTACAAGCACCTTGCAGGGGAAGAAACCTCCACGAACAGTATCGCTACGATCTTCGCGTGGACGGGGGCCCTCAGAAAGCGCGGCGAGCTTGACGGAAACGATGAGCTTGTGGACTTCGCAAACCGCCTCGAGAAGGCTTCCATACAGACTATCGAGGATGGCATCATGACGGGAGACCTATACCTCCTCTCGTCCCTCGAAAACAAGAAGAAGGTAAGCACTCTCGACTTCCTCCGCGCTATTGCTGAAAGAATATAAATAAGTAAAAAAAGGCTGTCACGCAAAAGCGCGGCGGCCTTTTTGTATGATTGCGTTTTTTGCGAAAATAAACTGTGCGAGGGGCGAAAAAGAGGCAAATTTTGTGTAGTTTTTGCGAAATAATCTGTTGACGAATCGGGCAACTTGTGGTATACTTATTCACAACAAAGTAAATATTTAAAGACTGTGACGAAGACCTCATCTATCATAACGTCATCAAAGAGAACCCGCGGCGGTGGAAAACGGGTATGACAGATCGGATGCAGAATCACTTCCGAGTCGGGAAAGGAAAGGCCTATTCGGCCGAGTAATGATTCCCCGTCGGCACCGCGTAAGAGTGCAGGACTTGATAGAGTCTGTAAGTGGCATACGGTATGCAATTTGAGTGGTACCGCGGATTTGTAA
>JAFUQY010000305.1 GCA_017472105.1 Clostridia bacterium
GCTCCCGAACATCCCATCATCGAAAAGTACCGCGACCGCATCACCAACATCGACGCACTCGACGCGTACAAGGCGGAATGCGCAAAGAAGACTGAGTTTGAACGTACCCAGCTCGTCAAGGACAAGACCGGCGTCAGAATCGAAGGCATCGCGGCAATCAACCCCGCAAACGGCAAGGAAATCCCGATCTACATTTCCGACTATGTTATGATGGGCTACGGTACCGGCGCGATCATGGCAGTTCCCGCACACGACGAAAGAGACTACGACTTCGCAAAGAAGTTCGGCATCGATATCATCGAAGTTATCTCCGGCGGTGACATTTCCAAGGAAGCATACACCGGCGACGGCGAAATGGTCAACTCCGACTTCCTCAACGGCATCAAGACCAAGAAGGAAGCCATCGCAAAGATGCTCGAATTCCTCACCGAAAAGGGCATCGGCGAAAAGGGCGTTCAGTACAAGATGAAGGACTGGGCGTTCAACCGTCAGCGTTACTGGGGCGAACCCATCCCGATCGTACACTGCGAAAAGTGCGGCATGGTCGGCGTTCCCTATGAAGAACTCCCGCTCCGTCTGCCCGATATGGAAAAGTTCGAGCCCGGTGAAGGCGGCGAATCTCCTCTGGCACGGATCGAATCCTTTGTGAACTGCAAATGCCCCAAGTGCGGCGGCGCGGCAAAGCGTGAAACCGACACCATGCCCCAGTGGGCGGGCTCTTCCTGGTACTTCCTGCGCTACATCGATCCGATGAACGATCAGGTATTCGCATCTCAGGAAGCTATGAAGTACTGGCTCCCCATCGACTGGTACAACGGCGGTATGGAACACGTTACCCGTCACATGATCTACTCCCGCTTCTGGCATCACTTCCTCTACGACATCGGCGAAGTTCCGGTTGACGAACCCTACGCAAAGCGTACCGCACAGGGTCTGATCCTCGGTCCCGACGGCGAAAAGATGTCCAAGTCCAAGGGCAATGTTGTTGACCCCAACGACGTTGTTGACGAATACGGCGCGGACGTTCTCCGTGTGTACATCCTCTTCATGGGTGACTACGGTTCCGCAGCTCCGTGGAGCGAAAACAGCGTGAAGGGATGCAAGCGATTCCTCGACCGCGTGGCAGGTCTGCCCGAAATGGTGAAGGGAACCGGCGCTACTCCCAAGCTCGAATCCTCCTTCCACAAGACCATCAAGAAGGTCACCGAGGATATCGAAGAAATGAAGTTCAACACCGCAATCGCAGCGATGATGGCACTTCTCAACGAAATCTACGAAGTCGGCAGCCTGACCAGGGACGAGCTCTGTGCGTTCATCGGCATCCTCTGCCCCTTCGCTCCTCATATCACCGAAGAAATCTGGGAATCTCTCGGCGGCAAGGGCTTCCTCGCAATGTCCAAGTGGCCCGAATACGACGAAGAAAAGACCAAGGACAACGAAATCGAAATCGCGGTTCAGATCTCCGGCAAGCTCAAGGGCACCATCTGGGTAACTCCTGAGACCACCAAGGACGAAGCCATCGCGCTCGCCAAGGCGGACGAAAAGATCGCATCCCTCCTCGACGGCAAGCAGATCATGAAGGAAATCTACATTCCCGGCAAGATCGTCAACATCGTTGCAAAATAAATCCAAATAATTGCAGATTATTTCAGCAAAGGATATTGACAAAACAAAGTGATTGCTGTATAATATACAAAGGGTAAAACAATAGAAAATTTACCTTTGCCAAAAGCGAAGGGAGGGAATAAAAGATGGCAGAAATCAGAGTAAAAGACGGTGAATCTCTCGACAGTGCTCTTCGTCGTTTCAAGAGACAGTGTCAGCGTTCCGGCATTCAGGCTGAACTCCGCAAGAGAGAATGCTATGAAAAGCCCAGCGTAAAGAAGAAGAAGAAGTCTGAAGCAGCAAGAAAGCGCAAGTACAAGTAATTCAGACAGCTTACAAAATCGCATAATCGGGGGATCATTCCAAACGGAGTGGTTCCCTTTATGTTTTTGTGGATTTTCATGCCATACTTACGCTCCGGTTGAGGAAAATTCAAGTAAATCACCATGGATTCCGGGCGAAAAATCTGCTATACTGTACCCATCACAACCGGGAGGCAGCATATGAACATCAAAATGGACACAAGACTGAAGAAACTGCGTCAGAGCAGCGGCATGACTCAGGAACAGCTGGCGGATCTTCTTGACGTGACGCCGCAGGCAATCAGCCGATGGGAAAACGGAAGCTCGATGCCGGACGTGGTTCATCTGGTGGCGCTGGCGAATTGCTTTGAAGTGACACTGGACGAGCTGCTCGGACGGGACGAACTGCGGAATTCGATGAAGCTGTCGGAACTGTACGATGAAGTGAAGCGGCTCAGACGCGAAGGGAAGGAACGTGACGCGGAACGCATGCTCCGGGAGGCTTTGCAGGTCTATCCCAACAATCAGCGGATCCGTATGGAGCTTGTTCTGACGATCACGCGGCTGGAGGATGCGGCGGAGCACGAGCTGAATGAAGCAATTGAGATGTCGATGCAGATTGAAGATTCCACCCGCAACCGGAAATATCTGGCAAGAACCGCGGCAAATCTGGTCAGTCTTTATATGCGCACCGGTCAGACAGCCAAAGCGCGGAAGTTTGCCGGAACATTGCCGCACCTCTGGCAGTCCCGTCAGCTGCTGATTCCGGATACGGCGCCGGAGGAGAAGTACGAAGAGGAACTGAAAAACGCCGTGCGGATTGCGCTGACGGTTCTGTGTGCCAAAATCAAAGGAGCTGACGAAAGAAAACCGGGAACCTCCGATGATCTGAACGCATTTGCCATGGAATTCACGGAACGGTATCCGGACGACGAAATGCTGGAGATCATCGGCAGCTATCTCAAACGATAAATTTCTATAAAAATTGCACAAAAACCTTGACTTTGTCAGTGGGTTTTGCTATAATGAAACCAACGTGAGCGGAAGGAACGTTCGAAAGCTCATACCAAAAATCCGCGGCATCCCGGAAGAACCGACCGTCCGGCGGGAATGTGCGCAATTTATCAAAGACGGAGAAACGGAGTAATTATGGCAAAGATTAAGGCTGCTTTTATCGGATGCGGCGGACGTAACGGCGTGCATCTTCAGAAGTGCGAAGCAATGGGTGACGTGGAATATGTAGGTTTCTGCGACATCGAAGAAAAGAAGGCCTATAACTACGCGGAACGCACCAAGACCGATCCGGAAGGCAAGATCTTCCTCAACTATAAGGATCTGCTTGCGAACACCAATCCTGAGGTTATCTTCATCGCAGTTCCTCCGCATCAGCACGGTGAAATCGAACCCGCGATCATCGAAAAGGGTATCCCGTTCCTGACCGAAAAGCCGATCGCTCTCGATATGCCCACCGCTCTCAGGATCGAAAAGATGATTAAGGACAAGGGCATCATCACCGCTACCGGTTTCCAGGACAGATATCAGAACCTCACCCAGATCATGAAGGACTACATCAAGGACAAGAAGGTCGGTCTGGTTACCGGTGCATGGTACGGCGGCATTCCCGGTGCATGGTGGTGGAGACGCATGGAAACCTCCGGCGGTCAGCTCGTTGAACAGAACATCCACATCTTCGACCAGGCGCGTTACCTCTTCGGCGAACCTCTTTACGTAAGCTGCGCAGGTGCAAGAGGCATCGTTGACGGCGACAAGTACGGCGTTCCCGGATACAACGTACACGACTATTCCTCCGCTGTCATCAAGTTCCAGAGCGGCGTTGTTGCTACCATTTTCACCGCATGCTACGCACAGGGCAAGAGCTCCATGCAGAGCGGTATGAACATCTACTGCCAGGATGCAACCCTCGAGTACAAGCTCCGCAACTCCCTCACCATCCGCGATCCTCAGGGCGAACAGTACTACGAAAGAGGCGAAGAACAGACCGGTATCATGGACAAGATCTTCCTCGATGCCATCCGCACCGGCGATACCTCCAAGATTCTTGCAGACTACAGCGAAGCAGTCAAGTCCCTCAGACTCTGCCTTGCATGCAACGAATCCATCGAAACCGGCAAGACCATTTTCTTCTAAGATTCAATCAACCGAACAGTGTCAGTGTAGCAGCTGGCACTGTTTTTGTTTTCTCAACTTTGGTTTGGTGTTGCCTCAATCAAGCGGTTATTGACGGTTTTCAAGCCTGTATGGTAGAATATTTGCAGGATAACACAACTGTTTCGTGAGGGTCGATGTATGACCGGGAAGTGAGGATGCCTATGAACGGCGCGGATATTTACCAAAAACAGCGGCAGGCAATGCTGGAACGGGAGCTTGAAGACACTGCCATGCAGTTCGCTCTCGAAAAAGGGGAGCGGTATTATATGCTTCTGCCGCGGCGGTATCTCTTCTTCCGGGGAATCCGCATCATGCTCATGTTTTTCGTGTGCATCATGGCGTGCTATAACGTCCTGACGATCTCGACGCCGCCGCTGTTTTTTCTGTCGTTCAAGAAATTCTGGGAATACTGCCGGTATCTCAGCACAATGAACGTTTCCGCGAAAAAACTGAGAATCTTCCTCGTCCTCTGGCTCCTCATCTGCATCGGCATCAACATCGTCTTCTGGAACTGGCTGGAAACTATCTGGTAAATCCTCACTTTCTGAGAATCGCGTGTAAATCACCCCGTCATTGACGCACCGGAGCGCATGTGGTACAATTTAAGTATCAACTGTACAGCGAAAAGGAGTGCGGAAATGTTCCCATTTGAAACCCATTCAGCTGCCGCCGATACCGCTTGGGGTGACGTCATGACGGGCGTGTCACGGAACAGGAGCAGCATGATGACGGAAGATATCACGGAGCTGCAGATGATCGCGTCGTCGGAGCGGTACTACATGATCCTGCCGAAGCGGTATTTCATTCTCCGCGGCATCCGGGTCATGCTTCTGTTCCTCGTCTGCGTGCTCTTCTGCCGCAGTTATTTTTTCATCGGAGTCCCGCCCGGATTCATCATCGCGTTCATGCAGTTCTCGAAATTCTGTAAATTCATGCAGACTGTCAATGTGTCCGGGAAAAAACTGCGCATCTGCCTTGCCGTGTGGATTCTCGTCTGCATCGGCATCAACATCGTGTTCTGGAATCTGATTCTGACTGTCTGGTAAAGGAGGAAATCATGCATAAACCCGATCTGAGCAAACTTCCGCCGGAATTTGTGTCGCAGTACCGGAGAAATATCGTCCTGCGCTCCGTTTTCAGCGGGATTCTCATGCTCGCCGCCGTTGTTTCGTGCTTCGTGATCGACATTTCCGGCGTGCGGTATCCGATTGGTGCGGTAATTTTCATCCTCCTTGCCGGGTATCTGCTGTCATGCCTGCTGTTCCGGCTCGATCTGCTTCTGTTCCGACGTTCGTGGACGGGTGAGATTCTGAAAATCACCTTCCGGGAAGAATGGTTCAATTACAGTTCCAGACCTTTGTATGCGGCAATCGGCGGAGCTGTCGGAAGGCAGTACAGGATCACCGGATACCTCAAAATCGACCGCGGTGAGAAAAAGCCGTACCTGTTTGCTCTGCGGGATTCATACACTGCTCCGCGCC
>JAFUQY010000306.1 GCA_017472105.1 Clostridia bacterium
GAACTACGACGGTGTGCCGTGGGTGGTTCACGAATGCGAGGATGAAGTGCGCGAACTCCTGAAGCTCCGCGAAAAGCTGATCCCGATGCTCAAGGCGGCGTTCGATGACTACCGTGACACCGGAAAACCTCCGGTACGTGCGCTCGTCATGGACTACACCGACGACAGAGAGACATACAACATTGACAACGAGTACATGTTCTGCGGCGATCTTCTGGTTGCGCCCATCGCGGCGGGAACGGGGGACGAAAGAGATGTGTACCTCCCGACGGCGGAAAAGTGGGTCGACTACTTCACCGGCGAGGAAGTCGCATCCGGGTGGATTCATGTGAAGACGAAGAATATCCCGGTTTACAGGAAAGTGAAATAAACGCGGAAAAGGAACTGCCGTGACGTGAAGGATGCGTGTACAGCGGTTCCTTTGGCTTTTTTTGAAAAAAATCGGAAAAATTTCCGGAAAGCGCGGCAGATTTTCTGAAAAATCCGGTCTTATGGAGTGAAGGAACAAGATTTATACCGCGAAGGGAGACTGTCATGAAGAAAATCCTGCTGACTGCCGCATGCCTGCTTCTGCTGACCGGATGTGCCCGGGACGACACGCTGTACTATCTGCCCGAGACAGAGGAGACTGTGCCGGCTGAAACCGATGCATTCACACCTCTGCCGCATCAGCTCGGTGCGACGCCGTTCGAATACACGGAAACCGGTGACCGCCCTGCCGCAAATCCGGGGAATTCTGCAAAACAAACCGGTTTCAAATGCTCGGGGGATTATCTGTATTTTTACGGTGACACCATCCGAAGGTATAATCCCGTGACCGGGAACGTCACCTATCTGTGCAGTGATCCGCTGTGCACACACGGGACGGAATGTCCGTTTATGGGAATGAGTCCGATCAAGTCCCTGTATGTCCACAACAATCAGGTGAATTATGAGCAGTTCGGATATGTTCCTGTCGAAGGAGTGAACGGAACCGAATATGAACTCGTTGAGCGGAAAATGCGGTTTGATATCGAAAAACAGACGTCCAAAGTCGTGTTCGACTACATCAGAGACGGGATTGAATACAGCGGCGGGCGTGCGGTCGATGATTATTACGCAGGGGAGTATTACTATTACCTGCATCATGTCCTCGATGAAAGGGAGCGGCTGAACTACGAGATGCGGCGGGAGAATCTGGAGACCGGAAAGATTGAAGTGCTCAGGGAGCTGGGAGAGATCCCCGCAGTGATTCATTATGCGGATTCCGACTGGGTGTACTACATGCACGGCGCGGAAATCTTCCGGATGCGGACCGGAAATCCCGCTGAAACCGAAAAACTGACCGATATGATTATACAGGACGTAGCCTGCGACGGTGAAAATTTCTATTACAGACTCCGCGAAGACGGCGTGGATCGGATTTACCGCTTTGACATGAATCTGGAGAACAGGGAATGCCTGATCGATGAGGATGTCGATTATATGTATCTGACGGAGCAGTATCTCTACTATGTTCCAGCGCAGAACGTGCGGATCGGAGAACGGGATGTCAAATGCGCCAATGATATTTACCGGTGGAACAAAGCGGACGGCACAGCGGAATGTGTGTATTCCCTGCCGGAGAACATGAGGGAAGCGTCCTATGCGATCGGGTACAGCTTCACGGTATGCGGCAACTATATTTACGCCGGGTATATGCGTTACGATGAAGCGGAACATGGGATTGCGGAAAGCGGCGGCGATGACGGGAACGAATATATCCGCATCAACATCGAAACCGGCGATCTGTACTACATCACATACGGAAACGCCGGATAAACGACAAAAAGCAGATTCCTCATTCGCGGGGAACCTGCTTTCTTCATTTTATACTGGATTTGCTTATTTCAGCGTCTCCGCATTCACGCGGAACATGGCGTCTTCATTCCGTCCGGGTGCGATTACATCCGGCGGCGTCGGGGTGTCGTTTGCAGGGGAGTAGGCGTAATCGTGCAGTGCCGCGAGGTCGTATGCCTGCGCTTCATAGCCGGGATACGTGCCTTCAATCTCATCCGCGGACGCTTCGTAAACGGCAGTCAGGGTCGAAAGGGTCATGCCGCAGTCTTCCACGAGATCCGCGATGCTCCATGCACTGACTTCCACGGTCATCTCGGCGCCCGTTTCGTCAAGGAGCGCCAGCTTGAAGCTGTATTCCGTTGCACGCTTGACCATGCCCGCGAAGTCACCGCCGTTTTTGTAGTACGCTTCCACGGCATCGGCGTCCCCGGCGTTCAGGAGATCGAAATTCCAGTCGTACTGGTACCACAGATCGGTGGCGTCGTAGATTCTCTCAATGTCGGAGGAAAGAATGAAGGTGTTGTCCTCCAGGTAGCCGAGGTAGTCCGCGATGTTGCGCTCACAGCCGGAGGTTTCGGTGACCCACGCGAGGTAGACATCGTCCCCGGTGACGGCGATGAGCTTCTCCGGGATTGCGTGGTAGCTGTCCGCGAAGACGTCGCTGTGCTCACATTCCGGCGCGGATGCCATCATCAGCTTGGGTGCCTCGCGTTCGGTTTCGATGATTTCCGCTTCGTATTCGGGGACAGCCATCGTCTCAGCCATTGTCTCGGGCATCGTTTCCGCAGGGGATTCGTCGAACACGGCATCGGCATAGTCTTCCGCAGCTTCGGTGACAGCTTCTTCGGCCGCTTCTTCGGCTTCAGGAGCGGGAGAGAATGCGGCGAAGGCGGACATGGTTCCGTTGGCAGCTGCGGATTGCGTCGCTTCGGGTTCGGCGGGTGCGGTCACGATGCCGTTGTCACTGTCCGCGAGGGAAGTGGTGTACGTGTAAAGCTCCGCGGCCTGTTCCGCAGTGTCGTAGGCTGCCATGTCGGCGGATTTGGAGGTCAGCGCGGGCAGTACCCGGATGCCGACCAGTGTCACAAGGGCAAGACAGGCGGCGAGGGATCCGATTTTCACGAATCCTGTGCGCAGCCGACGGCTTCTCAGGGCGGCACGTTCGCGCTTCACCTGAGCCATGACCCCGGCTCGCAGGGATTGCTTCGGAGGAGGATACGCCGCGGCGAGAGCATCGTGCAGAAGGGCAAGCTCCTCGGCGGAAAGACCGTCCTCCGGGATATTGTTGTCGTTTAAATGATCGTTCATGTTCAAACCTTTTCGGTGGTAATTTTGTGATTGTTTTCCGTACCATCCGTTAGACGCCGGACGGTTACAGAAAGTTCCCGTTTTTCAGGATATTTTTCAGGTTCTGCCGCGCGCGGTTGAGTCGGGATTTGACGGTGCCCAGCTCAAGCGAAAGAAGCTCGGCAATCTGTGAATAGGGAAGCTCGTGCAGATCGCGCAGGATGAGTACCTGCCGCTGTTCGTCCGGGAGTTCGCCGATGGCGCGCCGTATGCCGGTGATGCGTTCCCGCTTGTCGAGACTTTCCTCGGGAAGAAACTCCTCGTTGGTCTCCGGCAGATCCCATTCCGCACCCTCGCCGTCCTCGTCTTCCTGCGTGAGTGAGACGGTGCGGTGCCTGCCGGACGTGCGCTGAGCATCCTTCGCACAGTTGACGGCAATCCGGAAGAGCCACGTCGTGAAGGAGCACTC
>JAFUQY010000307.1 GCA_017472105.1 Clostridia bacterium
AACAAAAACACCGCCCATCCGTCTGTCAAAACGGGCTGAGCGGTGTTTCTGACTCTTTCTCTGGTTCTATTATATGCCATCATCTCCCCGGTTATGCGGATGTGTTCTGCATTTCCGGGGAATTCTTATGCCTGCGCGCCGACGGTGAACATGGGAACGGCATCCGTGAGCGCACCGTTCATTCCGATATACATTGCCGCCGCAGGAGTGGGTTTGCCGCCGACGCCGATGTACACATTCGACTGACCGACTTCGCTCTCCGCACCCTCAATCCACGGGGAATAATACGTCCCGCGCGCGGATCGGACACGGTATTTCACACTCTGCCACGCGCCTGCGGGTTCCGTGAAGGCATTGGACGCACCGGCGTAAACGAGCTCCCAGTCCCCGCCGTCAGCGGATCGTTCGAGCTGGTATGTACCGGCGAAATCCGTGAAGGTGCCCCATGCAATCGTGGTCGGACATCCGCGGACGGGATCGGACCACGTGAGATCGTACGGGTAGAAATACTCCGTGTTGCCGGAGACGGTATAAATCGGGGACTGCATCTCCGCAACGGCGGCATAGTCGGAATCCTTCACGGCCGCGCCTTCGGGAGTTGCATAATACGCGGTGACGCAGGTGTACATGAGTCTGTGCCCGATTGCGAACGAGGAGTCGAGGAGGTGCCACGCGTTTCCGCCGTATTTTTCCTCGATGGTGAGAGCCTCATTGACACGCCAGCCGTAGGTTTTCTCCTCATTCGCCCAGATGCCGAGGATTGCGGGGTACATGCCGTCGGGGACATCAACACCGAGCTGCACGGCCTGTGTGGAGAGTCTGTCCGGGCCTGTGACGGCGAAGGTCATAACGGGATCGGAATTTCCGAAGACGGTGCTCCACTGGAAGGACTTGATCGTGCCGCAGTCGATGCCGCCGAAGGTGATGGCTGATGCGCTGACGGTGACGTGATCGGCGTCGGGGTCATACGCGAAGTTCACCGCACCGCCGGTTCTTGAGCCGAGATAAGTGGTGCCCTCCTGACTGCCGTAATACACGGAAACTTCGGCTGAGCTGACGGCGGCGGTGGATCGCGGATTCTGCTCGAAATCAACGGTTACGGTATCGCCGTCGGTCATGACGCGGAGAATGAACGGATACCCGCCGATCTGCAAGGTATCAATGGATCGGTAGAGAAGCTGCATGATTCACCTCACGCGAGAAGGATGAAAAGTTCACCGTCGGCGAGGGTATCGGGCAGCGTTGTGCCGTATCCGATATTGCGGACGGTCTGCCTGCCGGTTGCGTCGGGTGCGGCAGTGAGTGCGCCTGTCATGGAGCCGCCGGAACGTCTGAGAAATCCGTCCGCTGAGACACCGCCGAGCATATTTGCGTTCTGGGCATGTTCCACGGTTTCGAGTGCGTCGACGGTACTTGTGACGATGCCGCATTTTTCGCGGTCGGTTCGGGTATCGGCAATCATCGCGTCCGTGATACCGCCGGCATTCGCGGGAACGGTAACTTCGGCAAGGACGAGGTCGCGCATGGTTTCGGTATTGACGGCGCCGCCTTCCGTTGCATTCAGCGTAAACTCACCCGCCGCGGTATTGAGTCTCAGCAGAATCTTCCACGTTCCTGCGGTGAGCGTGAGTGTGGTGTCACTCTTCTGCCACGCCATATATCCGCGGATCCACGCAACGCCTGCGCCGACTGTGATATTCATGCCGCCGCCCGCCGTTACCCGGAATCCGTCACCAAGCACGCCGTCGCGGTAAAAACTCTCGATCATCTTGGCAAAGAACGCCGAATCCACAGCCTTGTCGCCCCGTGGAAATCCGCCCACGGTCTCAACAACAGTCGTCGAATCAAACATTCCGCCATACACTGCTGTACTGATATCTGCCATGTTTTCCTCCTGAGATTTAGTTTGTTTAGATTTATTGTATAAGGGGTACGCGGCTTTTTTGAAAAAAAGCCTGGCAAAAAACTTTCGACTGACGAAGTCAGTCAGCTGACGGTATGTAAGCTGATATGATCCCGTCAGCTTCGGGGGATTTTTACTGACGGCGTGAAGCTATAATCCATCGCTCTCTTTCTACGGATACAATTGCGAATTGCAGCTGAGGGTGCATAGCCATTTGATTCCGTCCCGTTTCTGAGAAAACCGCACGCGAGTTCGCAGGGACCACCGAGACCCTGCTCACAGCAGCCGTGGAGAATACCTCAATTTCGTTACTTAAATCGTTCGTTCAGTTTGGCTCACGCGCGCCAGCGAATATCACTCCCCAAACCCGGGGTACACTGCGACGCGTCCGTTTTCTGCGACCCAGTCGACTCTCGTCAGTCGCATTGCGCGGCGGATTCCGAGTTCTTCATCGACCACGTCGCACACATCTCCGATGCGGTAGTCCGTACCGTAGACGGGGAGTGCATCGGCGTCGATCTCAGCGGTCACGTTCACGTCAGCGGAGTATTTTGCGAGGATTTCTCTGCCGCGCCGGGTCAATGCCGCACGGTATGCGTCGTCGGTCTGGAAGTCATCGGGGCGGATATCGCCGGCTTTCTTATAGATTTCCCGTTTTCCGCCGCCGTCCGAGAGATCCGCGCACGCGATGGTACCGTCACTGCCCTCGACATAGGCGACGTTTTTCATCTCCCTGGTATCCTCTTCCATCTCAATGGAGAAGATATTGCCGAAGGATGCGGAGAAAATGACGGGCTGGTCACACGCATCGGTGGAGAGATCCGCGCCTTTCACGATGGTGAAGGTGGGAATATCGTTCTCATCCAGTGCGACGCGGCAGGATGCGCCGTAGGGTCTGAGGGTAGCGTACACCCAATCCGAGAGCGGCTCCCATGCGGATGTGAGGGTGACTTCATCGGGAATGGATGCATGCTCCGCACCGATATTCACCGGGGACCCGCGGAGATTCTCCGTCACGGCTTCAAGTACCGCATCCGTCACCGTACCCGTCCATTGGGAATCCCCATACGTGACGCGGTCATCGAGCAGGCACTCGAGCATATGTCCGCCCATTTCGCAGTCGCCGTCGGTATCCGCGCGGAGGTACTCGATCCGTCCGCAGAACACGTCCCCGGCGGCGTTTTTCCCGCTTCTGACGTACGATGCACCGGCAATGCGCTTCACGGCTTCTCTCGGGAAGTGGAACGTGAACGTGCCGGGTTCAAAATACCGCTCCGACCAGACCACGGAGGTCATATCCTCGACGGGGCCTTCGATCAGCCGGAAGTTTTCGTCCATAAAATACAGCTCGGTCATGTCGTCCTCCGTCACATTCCGTAGTACGCGGGCACGTACTCGATTTCGCAGTCCACGTATTCGCCGCCGCTGCCGCAGGTCACGGAAAGCTGTGTAATCCCTCTCGGCAGGCTGAAGAACGTACTGTCGCGCTCGAAGGTGAAGCATCTTTCGCCGTTTTTGGTGATATTCTTCCGTCTTGCGCGGGTATCGATGACGAGCTCGTCGCCGTCTTCCAGTGTCATGGGGCACCGGATGAATTTCTCGCCGCATTTCAGTCCGGGATTGACAACCGCGCCGCCGTTTGCACGGATTTTCGCGACGATGCCGCATTCGGTGTCGCCGTTATTCTCGACTTCAGCGGAGTCGGTCGTGCGGTACATTCCGGCAGCCGTACCTGCGTTTTTCATGAAATTCATCGGGAAAGTGAGCATGGGAGCGGCATCACGGAACCGGACGATCTCGCCGTCGTAGTCCTTGAAGAAGACCTGCGGTGCGATGAAGTGGAGTGTCACCGTGATGCAGTCGGAGAACGAGGCGCGGTCAAACTCCTGCTCATCGCTGGGAATGACGTCAATGGTGCGTCTTGTGTCGAACAATGTAACGTCAAGCACGCCGTCCGACTGGGGCGAGGTCATGGAGATGATTTTCCGTCGGATTTCCTCGGCCCGCTCCCCGTGTGCGGCGATTTCAAAAGTTATGGCAAGCTCCCGCTCGGCGAATCGTCTGATCTGGGCATATCCGCCGTGGGATGCAGCGTACGGCTGGATTTTGACATCGAACCCGGTGCAGTCAAAGCCATGGAGTCCGTCCTCGACGAGTCTGCACGCAGCGTCCGGCGAAATCTCGAGCGAAGAGGTGCCGCTTTGATAAAGAATACGATACGAACTCACAGTCTTGCCGCCGCCTCACTTTCTCTCTTGATGCGTCTTGCGGTCATATACGGGGAGGTATCGGAGTCGCGCAGGTAGATATTCTGCGTAACCGGTCGTGCGCCGGCTGATGTGCCGAATGTTTCCTTCGTGCCGGCATACACGGAGCTGACGGCGTTATTGACAAATCCCGCGCCGCTTGTGATGCCCTCCGCGATGCCGCGCGAGATCATGACGCCGACCTCATCGCGCATGGTGACGGAAGGTGAATGGATCTGGAAATGATCCTTGACGGCGAGCTCGGTCTGCTGGGACACGGCGCGGATTGCGGACACGACCTGAGCGCCCGCCGAACGGATACCTGCCGCGATGCCGTTCATCATATTCGAGCCGACTGACGACCACGATCCGGTATCGAACGCCGTCCTCGCCTGATTTGCTGCCTCTCTTACGGCGCCTGTGACACCGGAGACGCCGGAACGTGTGCCTTGGGACAGCGCCGCGCCTGCATCCGTACCTGCCTGCGTCCATGCGGCTCCGGTAAACGTGGCGATTGCGCTGACTGCCGCCGTACGCAGGCTTGAGGCAAGATTTTCAGCCAATGACGCCGCCGCATTCGTGATTCCCATGAACGCCCCGGTCATTCCGTCCGCCACGCCCGCTCCCGCCAGTGACGACGTCAGCGATGCATTCAGTCTCGACCCGAGCGTCATAATGTGGCTCTCCATCTGTGCCGCCGATGCCATAAACGCCGCCGTATCCAGCTGTACGCCAATGACAACCGATCCATCTGCCATAGTAATTCCTCCTTTGGGTGATTTATAGTTTGTTGAGATTTTTTATTTTTTGGGGGTACGGTCGCTTTTTGAAAAAAGCTCCGCAAAAACTTTCGACTGACGAGGTGCTCTGCGCTGACGGGATGTGAGTTGATAGGATCTCGTCAGCTTCGGGGATTTTTTCTTGACAATGTTTTGTTTAAACCGATTTATAGGCGGTCTACGGGTACAATTGCGGGTTGTACTTGAGGGTGCGATGCCATCGGATGCGTACCAATCTATCAGAAATTCGTTAATACGGCTCATAGGGACCTCCGAGACCCTATTCGCCCGCGCCGTGGAGAGATTGCGGGATTTCGTTGCCTGAATTGTTCGTTGGGTTTGGCTCACGCGCGCCGGAGAGGATACCGTCCGTTACGTAGGGTTGATCCCTTGCGGTCAATCGTCAAACAACCCCAACCATCTCCGCGTCCATGTACAACTCACAATCCATTCATCCCGCATCATGCATTCCCCAGTCTCACTCTCGCCTTTGCCTGTCTGAGCTTCTTTCTGATCCTGTCGTCCTCGATGCGGCTCAGGTCCAGTGTGCGCAGCTCGATCCG
>JAFUQY010000308.1 GCA_017472105.1 Clostridia bacterium
AGGAAAAATCTGAAAAGTAAATTACGCGGCGGAAGTTGGGGTGAGAACAGACAGGGAAGTGCGGTTTGAGGGCGGCACTGCGATTCATGTTCCGTTTGACGGTCTTCTCAGGACAAAATCCGGCAGAAATAGGGGCCGAGTCCGGGTTCGTGCGTGATGACGAACGTCCATGTCGGATTCTCTGCCGGCATCAGATAGATGTCCATCTTCGGAAACGGTGCGAATTCATGCAGCAGCAGGATGTCCGCGGCGCACAGTTGATCGCATCCGGTCAGAAGAATGGCGTCCTCCTGATCGTGATGGAACAGTACGAGGGTGGATTTCGCCGCTTTATTGAATTTTGTCAGTGCGGTGTCTCCGGTATCATGGGGCAGAATCTCAAAGCTGAAGCGGTGCCAGAGAAACTGGTCGTTGTATAGCGGTGCGGACGCGAGCATTTCATCCGTGACGGGGAAGGTGCGCTCCCACAGCCCGGTGTACGGTGCGGCAGGGCAGATCGTCCGATGGATGCCGCGGGATTCCCAATCGTTCAGGACGGCGCAGTATCCTTCGTTCGTATGCGGACCGGCGTTTGCGGATGTTGTGATTTCCATGGCGATTCTCCTTCCTGTGGGATGATTCAGTATAACACGGCCGCGGCATTGTGTCAAGTCAGCGGATGCAGCAAAAACAGGACAATCCGCAATTCTTCCGGCGGGTACAGGGATGCCGGATGAGACAACGGATTTCAGACGAATCTGAGAATATATCAGCAAAAATACAGCATCTGTACATTGTTTCTTTGGGAAAGTTGTGTTATAATAGAATTGGATGGGTTTGGCTCAGAACTCATCGGGGGAACGAAGCCCCATTTCGTACTGCTCCTGAAACATGGTGCGGACATACGGCGTGCAGTCCGGGGTGACTTTGTACTCCCAGATTTTCTCCGTGCAGACATATGCGCGGTCGGGAAGATCGTCCTCGATGGCTCTGCCGTTTTCAAGACGGGTGCTGCAGACTTCAAAAATGTATCCCGGCTTGATGCACCGCTGCAGGATCTGCAGGAAATCGGGTTCTGTGGATTTCATGGCAACAACCACTTCCCACTCGTTCCGGTTTCCGACGACGGTACACCCGTCCTTTTTCAGAGTGCATGACGTGACAGTACCGTGCTCAAAAATGGATCTGTCCGCGATGCAGGAAAAGTCCAGTGGGGTTCGGTATTCGTTTACAATTCTCGGCGGCGGATCCTTGCGGCATGCTCCGAGAAGATCGTCAATGGTGATCCGGAAAAGTTCGGCGAGAGGCGGAAGCATGGTGATATCCGGATAGCTTTCCCCTGTCTCCCATTTGCTGACAGCCGCTTTGGTAATGCCGAGATGCTCCGCCAGTTCTTCCTGCGTCATGTTATCCGATCTGCGCCGATGACGGATAATTTCCCCGATTTTCAGTGTGTACATAATAATCTCTTCCTTAATTCAATAGATTTGATGCTCCTCAATAGATTTGATGCTCCGGAGCTGACTGTATTCTACCACATTCGCTGCCGGAAGTAAAGCGACTGTTGATTTACCTGGTTGAGCCGCAGTTGATTCACCCGCAAAAAAGAATATATAAAAATTTTTCATAAAGGAGTCAAAACAATGCCTCTGAACATTCCCGATTATCACACCTCTCCGGCAACCCTTCACATCGGCTGTGAAGAACCGAGAGCGTATTTCGTGCCCTTCCCCTATGAAGCCTGCGCGAAGACGGAAGAACGCGGTGAAAGCGCTTACTTCAAGTCCCTGTGCGGACAGTGGGATTTCAAGTTCTATAAGTCCCTCAACGACGTAAGAGAACTGCCCACCACCACCGAAGGATTTGACAAGCTGACCGTTCCCATGAACTGGCAGATGGCGCTGGACCGCGGCTACGATGTGCCCAACTACACCAACGTCAACTACCCCATCCCCGTGGATCCGCCGTACGTTCCCGATGAAAATCCCTGCGGTCTGTATGTCCGTGACTTCACCGTTCCCGCTAAGCTGGCGGACAAGAAGATTTATCTGAACTTTGAAGGCGTTGACTCCGCGTTCTATGTATGGATCAACGACACCTTCTGTGCCTACAGCCAGGTAAGCCACCTGTCCACCGAAGTGGATATCACCGGTCTGGTTCACGCAGGCAAGAACACCATCAAGGTTCTCGTTCTCAAGTGGTCCGACGGTACCTATCTGGAAGACCAGGATATGTGGAGAATGAGCGGTATCTTCCGTGAAGTATACCTCCTGTTCCGCGACGAAACCCACATCCGCGATATCTTCGTCAAGTGCGATCTGGACGACGCATTCACCACCGCGAAGTTCAATGCGGAACTGGATCTCACCGGTGCGGCCGATGTTGCATGGAAGCTCGAATGCCCCTGCGGCGAAGTTCTCTCCGAAGGCACCGTATCCGTTGACGGCAAGGGCGCGATCGACATTCCCGCTGTGGAAAACGCAAAGCTGTGGAGCGACGAAGAACCCAACCTCTATAACCTCGTTCTCACCTGCGGCAGCGAAGTGATCGTACTTCCCGTTGGCGCAAGAAGAATCGAAGTCAAGGGCAAGGTTATCTACATCAACGGCAAGAAGGTCAAGGCAAAGGGCGTAAACCGTCACGACAGCCACCACCTCCTCGGTCACGCAACTCCCGTGGAACACATGAAGCGTGACCTCATGATTATGAAGGCGCACAACGTCAACATGATCCGTACCTCCCACTACCCCAACGATCCCAGATTCACCGCACTGTGCGACAAGTACGGTCTGTATGTCTGCGATGAAACCGATATCGAAACCCACGGTATGCATCCGTGGAACGGCCTGTCCGACAATCCCGAATGGGAACTGGCTTACGTTGACCGCGCTCAGCGTCTGGTTGAAAGAGACAAGAACCACCCCTGCGTCATTTTCTGGTCCCTCGGCAACGAATCCGGTCTCGGCTGCAACCACCGTGCGATGACTGCGTGGATCCATTCCCGCGACACTTCCCGTCTGGTTCACTACGAAGGCGGTCACTCCGGTTATGCCGGCGGCAAGTGCGACCCCACCGTTACCGACGTGGAATCCCATATGTATCCCAATCCCCAGTGGTGCGCGGAATACTGTGAAAACGACGAGCTGGTACAGCCCCTGTTCCTCTGCGAATACTCCCATGCAATGGGCAACGGCCCCGGAGATCTGGGGGACTACTGGGCGTGCATCGAATCCCATGACGAATTCTTCGGCGGATGCGTGTGGGAATTCATCGACCATTCCGTGGCAATCGGCGACAGGTACGGCAACCCCTCCTTCACCTACGGCGGCGACTTCGGCGACCATCCGAACGACGGCAACTTCTGCGTGGACGGTCTCGTATATCCCGACAGACGCGTACATACCGGTCTTCTCGAACTGAAACAGGAGATCATGCCCGTGGCTGTCCGCGAAATCGCGCCCGGCAAGGTTGCTGTCAAGTCCAGACGTTACTTCAAGTGCCTCTGCGATATCTCCATGGCATGTAGCGTC
>JAFUQY010000309.1 GCA_017472105.1 Clostridia bacterium
CTACGGTCTGAAGGAAGGCTGCACAACCGAAGAATTCGCCGCTGCCGCTGCACAGGGACGCACCGAGGAAATGCTGAACTTCGTTCCCGTCAAAAAGGGCGACGTTTACTTCATTCCCGCCGGACAGGTTCACGCCATCGGCGCGGGTATCCTCATCGCGGAAATCCAGCAGAATTCGAACGTGACCTACCGCGTGTACGACTACAACCGTCCCGGTGCCGACGGAAAGCCGCGTGAACTGCACACTGCAAAGGCGATCGACGTTGTCAAGCTCCGCAGTGAAGCCGAAATCGATGCAATCCGCTTTGCTCAGCCGAAGCCGCAGGGCAATTACGAGGTTCTCGCGTCCTGCGACTACTTCACGACCCGCAAATATGTGACCGACTCCGACAACGTTGCGGTATTCCATGCGCACAAGACCAGCTTCCTCTCCCTGCTCATTCTCGATGCGGAAGACGCCGTCCTCGACAACGGCCACGAACAGCTCCCGCTCCGCAAGGGTGACAGCTACTTCCTCCCCGCAGGCTCCGGCGAATACATCATCACCGGCAAGTCCGAATTCCTCACCACCTGCGTCAACTGAATCAAGAAACGCTGTGTCCTCCCGGATACGGCGTTTTTTTGTTGACAAAAGACGTGGTATATGATATAATGAAACCAGAAAAAAGAAAGGAGACTGTTATGAAAAAAGTATTTGCACTGCTTGCCGCGCTTCTGCTTCTGTTCTGCACAGTCCCCGTTTCCGCCGATGATCTGCCGAAAAGTGCGGCGGGCCGTCTTGATTACATCAGGCAGGAGCATCCCGAACGGTTCTTCTATTTCTGGACGGAAGGCGAAGTTCTGCATGTTGCCCTGACAACGGATGACCCGGAAATACTCGCGGAATATGACGCAATTCTGGAAGGATACGCGCCGGAGGTCGTCTTTGAGCTGGTTCCCTATTCCTTTGATCAGCTTGAAGCATTGCAGGATGCCGTGGATGCACTGTACGCGGACGGCAATCCCTACGCGGTGAAAAGCACAAGCATCCTCGCGCCAAAATGCGCCGTTCAGGTAATCAGCATACTGGAAGGCAACGATGAGCTGAAAGAAAAACTGTATGAAATCTGCGCGGAGCTTGGTATGGGTGAGGATGCGATATATTATGTCGAGGATCCGACGTTCCAGGTGTATTATCTCGATGATTTTACACCGGAGCAGACCCGCCCGATGAACCAAATCCTGCTGCCATTCGTTCCGGTTGCTGTTCTGCTGCTTGTGCTCGGCGGCATTCTGCTGACAAAACGTCATAAATCTGAATAAACACATAAAAACGCTGTACCCTCGACTTTATTGTCAGTGATACAGCGTTATTTTTACATCTTCGGATTCATCGTGTACAGCACGAACCGGTCTGCCAGCTCGTCACGGGTCATTTCACGTCTGCGGAACAGAATCCGGTAGCGGTAGGTGATGCTCTCGCCGGATTTCAGGGTGTAGCCGCCCTTGAAGTACAGGTTGTTCGCCGCAAACAGACCATAGGAGCGGATGTGCCATGCCGTCGGGAAGCGTTCGTTCTTCTCATTGTCAAACACGGTCACGCCCATCACGCCGACGCCTTCGGGACTGCCGCAGTAGTCACACCATGCCGCACTTCTGCTCCAGCATTCCTTTTCCCCGACGCCGCCCCAGGAATTGGACAGGGTTCCGGTGCCGATATCCTCGCGCAGTTCATCCACGAGACGGATGCCGAGCGGGCCTGCTTCCTTGGTCGGACCGAAAACAACGTCGCCGTATTCCGCCGTGAACGTGATTTCCATGTCCAATGCGCGGCATGCGTCGGTCTGGTTGTAGACGGTATATTTCGTGCTTTCCTTCATCAGCGGATTGCCGTCGTGATCGGTCCAGCGGTTGTTCGCCGTGAAGGATGCGTATGCGGAAGAGGAAACCACATCGGTGACGGATTCGTTCCGGATGATGCCGCAGTTCGCGGGTTCGTTCCAGCAGTCCACGCCGTTGACGTCGCCGATTGCGATGATGAGCGAACGCTGGTGAACGTGCTCCTTCGTCGTCAGATCAAGCCGCGTGAACGGATGCCCCGCGTCGTCGGTGATCTGTCCGAAATACGGCTTGTAAATGGCGGGATCGAACACATAATCCGAGAAATGCGCGCCGCCGACCGTGAGGCTGACTTTGTGTTCCCCGGGAATGAGAACCGCGTCAACCGTTTCCATCGGATCGTCAGCGGCAGTCAGGGTCATTTCCACCCCTTTTTCACCGGACAGAACCGCAATGATGCCGTCCCTGTACGGGGATGCGGGATAAATCCTGTCACCACAGCGCACCGAGGTCACACCCGTGCAGTCCGCGTCGGTTTTGAGATACACCGGCTCCGCGATCAGGTCACGGACGGGCTTGAAGGTTACGGTAAAATTTGTCATATGCACCTCGTCACGCGAAAATTTCTTTCAGATAAGCAAGAGCTGCCTTCGCGTCTGCCTTGAAATCCTTGAATCCGCATTCCACGGACACAGCACCGTTGTAGCCGCCGCGGATCAGCTCTTTTGCGAAAATTTTATTGTATTCAAGATCCTTGCTGTCGGACGCGCCGGGATAAGAGCGGTTCGGAGCCTCCGCGATGTGGCAGTGATCCACCAGCCCGAGATTCGGCACCACGCAGTCCAGATCCGTGCCTTCTTCCGCCATGTGGAACACGTCGTACAGGAGGCGGATGTTCGGATCGTTCAGCTCGCGGACCACGTCAGCGGACTCGGGAACGGTGTTGAACACATTCGTCTCGCACTTGCGGAGCGGTTCGATGACGATTTCAACGTCACGCTTTGCGGCTTCCGCGGCGATGGTGTGCAGAAAATCGTACAGGGTCTCGCGGCTCTTCTCTTCCCCGACTTCCGCGAGGATGGAACGTGCCGAACCGCTTCCGAACACGGCATACTTC
Organism: Clostridia bacterium; assembly: GCA_017472105.1. The sequence goes on from JAFUQY010000309.1 coordinate 2,936, forward strand.
GCACCGAGCGCCTGCATCATATCGAAAATGCCGACGGCGTGCTTCACATACGCTTCTCTGTCCGATGCGGGATCCGCCAGCTTCCACTGCCACGGGAACAGGCTGTTGACCGCGATCAGGTTCAGGGGGCTTTTTTTGTTTTCTGCAATCAGATATGCTTTTTCTTCTTCGTTCAGTCCGGTCAGCATTCCGCCGCCGCATTCGGTGAGATCGTAGCCGCAGTCCAGAAGATACCGGCACTTGAGCACAATCTGCTCCGCAGGGGATTCGGGAACGGACGCGACACCCTCGGGCATCAGCGAACCGCCGGGTATGCAGCATGCAAATTGAATCATATCGTTTTCCTCCGTCAGATAAACTGTCTGTCCATGCCGATTGCCTTGAGAAATTCGCGGGCGATGATGAGACTGCCGATGTTGCCGGGATGCACTCTGTCCCACGCGATGTAGGAGGAGTGGCGGTACTGGAGATAGTCGTCAAACGCCTTCTGGAGGTTCACATAGTGGCAGTGGTACTTTTTCGCAACCTCGGCGCTGATTCTGACGTATTCGTCGGTCATCTGCCGCATCATGTCTTCCTTGCAGGGTTCCATGTAGAACGGGGACATGACGATCACACCCTTGACGAGCGGGCAGGTTCTCTCGAGCATTTCGCTGAGATTTGCGCGGTATTCGTCGGGATACACGTGGGAAGAGATGATTCCGGGGCTGTCGAACTGCCGCCAGATATCGTTGATGCCGATCATGACGCTGACCCAGTCGGGCTTGAGGTTCATGACGTCCTCCTGCCACCGGTTCTTCAGTCCGCGGCTGGTGTCACCGCTGGTACCGGTGTTGGAAATCCACAGCTTCCAGTCGGGATACACCACGTTCAGAATATTCTCGACCTGTCTGACATATCCGTTTCCCACACCTGCGTGCAGACCTTCTCCAACAGGGCGTCCCCGTCCGGCATCGGTAGTGGAGTCGCCGGTAAACACAATTCTGTCGCCATCAGCAAGAAGCATAAGATACCTCCGAATATTGGAATAAATTTTGATTTCATTACTGTAATTATATCACATTTGCGCGGGATTACAAGATTCACCGCTAAATTTTGTCGGATTTTTTCATATTTTCAAAACTGCCGCCGGCACAATATCCTGTATCTCCGCCTTTTTGACGACGCATATGTATGATTGGTTTATGCAATAAACGATTCCGCGCCGAATCCTTAATGCAGGTCGGATTTTGTGTGATATCATATAAGCACGGCAGAAAACTGTCGGACAATTCAACAAATCAATTTGAGAAAGGAATGATTTTCCAATGAACGACCCGCACCATCAGATCCGAAGCTGTTCCGTGAACATTTACGGAATGCACCTTGACTACATACTCCACGAAACCGCCGCCGAGGACAAGCGTCCCGTTTACTCCATCACGATCCGAAAAGAAACCGCATCCGGAACGGAGGAAGCCTGCGCATACGACGTCAGCAGTATCCGCCGCCGCGCGGTTGAGCTGTTCCATCTGGTGGTCAGCGGTACGGTCACGCCATGCACCCTCACGGACATAATCGAAGATTTGCTTGCATAAACACAGAAAAAATCGCGGACAGGACTGGCTTTTTGCACCGGAATGTGGTATAGTTGATACATCAATACTACCGAAGGAGCCGTGCCATGCAGCTGATCCGCGACAATCCGGTCACATCCATGTTCTTTGCGTTTTTTCTCTCGTCCTGCGTCTTTGCGTATATGCCCGTGTGGATGCGGCTGCTCTTCACCGGATCGGCGGCACTTCTGCTCGTGTTTCTGCTGTTCCGCAGGACATCCGACCGGTTTCTGCGGCATTCGCTCCTCCTCATCTGTGCCGCGTGCATCACAGCCGGGCTTCTGTCATCCGCATCCCACCTGCATGCACAGAAGCTCGATTCCCTCTCCGGCACCGAGGACACGGCTGTTCTGCGGATCACGGAGTGCGAATACCGCCTTTCCTATGCCGCCGGATACATTGCCGAGGTGGTGGAATCCGACATCCTGCCGAAGCACACGAAAATCCGGCTGTATTCCGATCAGACCTCGCTTGCCGAAGGGGATATCGCAGACGGGACAATTGTACTGCGTTCGCTGAGTGAGGACGGCTCTTCCTTCGACGGACGGGCGTACTATCTCCCGAAGCGGATCATGCTTCAGGCAGAGGATACCGGACTTGTGCACCGCGGATCGGAGCCGTATTTTTCGCTGACTTCCCTGTTCCGCCAGATCCGCGAGCGGTTTTCCGCCATGATTCTCGCACATACCTCGTACGAAGCGGGCGGACTTTCCTCTGCGGTTCTGCTCGGTGACCGTGATTCCCTTGACGAAGCCATGGAGCGCGATTTCCGCCGTCTCGGGATCAGTCATCTGCTCGTCGTCAGCGGCACGCACTTTTCCGTCCTCGTCACACTCGCAGGCACCGGACTGAAACGGTTCCGGATTCCGCCGAAAGCACGCGCCTTCATCAGCATGGGCATCATTTTATTCATCATGCTTCTGACCGGGCTCACTCCGTCGGTTGTCCGTGCGGGAATCATGCATCTGATGGCACAGGTATCCCTGCTTCTGATGCGCAAAACCAATATCGTGCATTCCTTCGCATTTTCGGGTGCACTGATGGTTCTCGTCAATCCGTATGCCGCCATGGACTGCGGACTTCAGCTCTCATTTGCGGCGACGTACTGCTGTATCCTCTTCCAGCTCGGCAAGGGATCGCTCTACCGCACCGTGCGTCGGAAAACCGGCATGAATCTTTCCAAACTGCCGCTGATTTCCGCGCTTGAGACCGTGTTCTGCACCTGTCTGGTGTCACTGAGCACGCTTCCCCTGATCTGGCTGTATTTCGGCGAAGTCTCGCTCTTTTCCATCCCCGCAAACGTGATTTTCACACCTCTCATTTCCCTGCTCATGCTTCTGACGGGCGTGTATCTGATTCTCTATCCCCTTCGCCTGTTCGTTCTGCCGCTTGCCGCACTGCTCAATCTCTTCTGCGGACTGCTCGGAAACATGGCGGAGTTTCTGTCAAAGCCCGACTGGGTCATGATTCCGGTGAATTACGGTTTCAGCGTGTTTTTCCTGATTCCGCTGTCGGCACTGCTTCTGCTCCTGCCGTTTGCATCGAAAACCGGGAAAATCCGCATGGTTCTGTCATCCGCCGTTCTCTGCGTGCTGTTCTTCACCGTTGTCGGCGTCATCGGCATCGCGGATCGGGCAAATGTATATTTCTCCTATCTGCCGGAAAACAAAAACGACGGATTCGTGCTCAAATCCGACGGAAAGATTCTGCTGTGCGAGGTTTCGGACGCATCGTTCGGGTATTCGTACAACCTCACCGACGAGATGTCCCGGCTTCACGCATGCGAAATCGAAACGCTCCTCTTGACACACTACCACAACAAGCACATTCAGCTTGTGAACCGGCTCAGTGAACGGGAGATTCTGCGCTCCCTTGTCCTGCCCGAGCCGATCGACGACCGGGAACGCGGGATTTACGACGCCCTGACCGAAAACGCACAGCTGCACGGAATCCCAGTCACCACCGTGGAACCTGGCGGCTCGTTCCAGTTCTGCGGCACCGAAATCACGCTGTTTGAGCGGACGTATCTTTCGCGTTCCACCCATCCGGTCACGGCGCTGTCCGTCGATATGGGGGCTGAGAAAATCACGATGGTGTCCTGCTCGTTCAATCAGTCGGTGCCGGAAATTACGGATGCGCTGGAGGAATCGGAGTACGTCATCTTCGGCGGGCATTCTCCGGTATATAAAAAGACCTTCGATCTTTCCTTTGCGAAAAAACCGAAGGCCGTGACTGCATGCGAGGATGCGCTCGGACATATGGAAGAGAATCTGCGCGAGCTGGTGCAGGATCTGACTGTGGATGCGCCGCTGCGTCTCAAAGTACGCCGAAACGGGTGAAGCACCACCACAGAATCACAAGCTGGAACACCAGAATCAGCGGGATTCCGAGCATGAACTTGATGTGCTTTGTCTTGTGCCGGATCGTGTGCATGGTGACATACATCGCGACGGATCCGCCCATGGCTGAAATCAGAAGGAGCGTCGCTTCCGGAACCCGCCATTTCCCGCGCTTTGCCTTCACCTTATCGGCGACTGTCACGATGACGGCGATGAGCGAGATCACGCACAGGTAAATGACAAAAAATGTGAGAACGGGTGACTTCACTGCTGGAACTCCCTTGCCCTCGCCTGTGCCATCTCGTCACAGCGTTCGTTGTAGGGATGACCCGCGTGACCCTTGACCCAGACAAATTTCACGGAATGAATGCCGCAGAGCATCAGCAGCTCGTCCCACAATTCGGGATTGAGCGCGGGTGTTTTGTCGGCTTTTTTCCATCCCTTCTGTTTCCACGAAGCCGCCCATCCCTTGGACATGCCGTCGCAGAGGTATTTGGAATCGGAGGTCATGACCACGTCGCACGGCTGTTTCAGCGCACGCAGAGCCATGATCGCCGCGGTAAGCTCCATGCGGTTGTTGGTGGTATGCGCTTCTCCGCCGGAGAGTTCCTTTTCCACGCCGTTCCAGCAGAGGACCGCACCCCAGCCGCCGGGACCCGGATTGTTCAGACAGGAACCGTCCGTGTAAATTTCAACCTGTTTTCTGACTGCCATACTCTTGCTCCTGAAAAATCACTTTGAATGTATATTATACCACAATCCCCCGTCCATTGCAAGGGAAATCCGACGTACGCTGGAAAATCCTTCGATTCCGGCTGCTGCAGAACTTCCCATGCTGTAACATGACGGGGGATTTTGTCATATACTCACCGATGAGGAGGCTGAGGCTGACTCATGAATCAAACATCGGAGGAATTCGATCACAATGGAAAACAGAAATCAGTACAATTCCCCGCGCGACCGGATTGACGACGCTCTTCTCATCCGGCTTCTGAACGAGGAAGAGCCCATGCCGGAATACACCTGTACGGGTGAAAGAAGAAACGTCAGATCCTCCTGTCAGAACGGCATGCAGAACCGCTCCGCCGGCAGACGCTCCGGAAACTCCTGCGGATGCAGTGAACGCCGTACAGAGCGCGAAAACCGCTCCGGATGCGGTGAAACCCGTGAACGGCAGAATGGATGCAGTGAGATGAACGAACGCCAGAACCGTTCCGGATGCGGCTGCGGTGAAGCCCGTGAACGGCAGAACGGATGCGGCGAGTCCCGCGAAAGACGTGAATGCGGCTGTGAATCCTGCTCCCGCGGCGGCAGTCTGGAGGGATATCCCCTTGCCATGGTGTACTCGCCCGATCACGATTGGGAAGACATGTTCGAAGAAGAGGAAGCGCTCGAGCACGGGACACTGTTCCGCCGTCTGGAGCTGCCCTTCTACCCCGGAAAATGCGGATGCGGATGCAAGTGAGGAGAGAAAGATGAACGATCAGAAAAAATGGCACCGGATGATCCAGAATTACGCCTTTGCATTACAGGAAACCGCGCTGTATCTGGACACTCACCCCAACTGCCGTCAGGCTTTGCAGTACCATCAGAAAATCCGCGAAAAGCTCCTGAACGCGATGCGGATGTACGAAGAACAGTTCGGTCAGCTCACCATCTACGGCGGCACCTCCTGCGACTCCTGGAACTGGGTCAGGGAAGCGTGGCCGTGGGAGACCGAATGCCGGCAGAAAGGAGACTGAACCATGTGGATTTATGAAAAGAAATTGCAGTACCCGGTGAAAATCAAGAATCCCGACGCGCGAATGGCGAAGCTGATTATCACCCAGCTCGGCGGTCCCGACGGTGAACTCGGCGCGTCCATGCGGTATCTGAATCAGCGGTACTCGATGCCCTACCGTGAAGTGACCGGGATTCTGACAGATGTAGGAACCGAAGAACTGGCGCATCTCGAGATGGTGGCGGCGATTGTGCACCAGCTGACGAGGGATCTGTGCGAAGAGGATATCAAAAAAGCGGGACTGGACGCATACTTCGTGGATCATACCACAGGAGTGTACCCCGTTTCCGCCGCCGGTGTTCCGCATGACATGAAGTATATCGGCGTCAAGGGCGATGTGATTGCGGATCTCAACGAAAATCTCGCCGCGGAACAGAAAGCGAGGGTGACGTACGACAACCTTCTCCGGCTGATTGACGACCCGGATGTGTGCGATCCGATCAGGTTCCTGCGTGCCCGTGAAGTGGTGCATTACCAGCGGTTCGGTGAAGCGA
>JAFUQY010000310.1 GCA_017472105.1 Clostridia bacterium
ACGCTGGGTTGCATCAAAGAACATGTCAGCCGCTTTCGTGCAGATTCCGATTGCAAGAGCGGGAATCGGACTCAGGGAGGCACCGACAGCAACAGCAGCGGCAGTTCCGACCCAGCGCAGGATGGTTGTTGCGGTGTTGTATATTATGACACATTCAGCGGCGGAAATCAAGCGGTTCATATATATTTGAAGAAAGGAGACAACGAAAAATCCCTCCCGCGATGCCAAAAACACCGTAGGAGGGAGACATTTACCGGATTCGGTCATTCCACCTTGATCCGCTCGACCACGGCGGCAGATTTTGTCAGCCGGAACACCGCAAGTCCCGACACAACCGACACGGCAATGCAGAACGCCAGCATAATCACGCCGGAGAGCCAGTTGAGCGATACCAGCGAATCCATGACGGTGCTGACGAAAACCGCAATCAACGGGAAACCGCCGCACACCGTAATCAGAACCGCCGCACCGCCGCTGTACAGGCTTTCGGTCAGGAGCATCCGCCGCATCTGTCCGTCCGTCATGCCGACAGCTTCCAGCATGGCAAATTCACGCTTCCGCTCGGTGACGGAGGAAAGTGCGGTATTGACGATGTTCAGGGAACCGATGAGGAAAATCATCCCGGCAAGGCTGTATCCGACCGTGCGGAGCGAAAAAACGGTCTGCTTCATGTCGTCAAGATCGTCGTACCGTCCCTCGACTGAGCCGCCAACACCGACGGTTTCTTCCTCAAATCCGAACTCTTTCCGGTACTGGGTACGCACGGCTTCGTAGGCTTCTTCATCCACATGCAGGGTGATCGTACCGCAGAGTTCCTCAAGTGCCGGACGGACAGCATCGTAATCTGCGGCATCCATCAGAAGCATCGTGGTCATGCCTTCACCGAACTCTTCGAGAAATGCACTCTCCGGCAGAAACAGCACGGCACGTCCGCTTGATTTGTTGAGAAATCCCGTGATCCGGTAAGCCGGAAGCCGTCCGGGAGCCTTCACGCGGTATTCCGAGCCGCCGATCTTCACGGTGTCGCCTTCCGCGAAATAGGAAAACGTCGGCTGACAATCCTCGTAAACCACCCAGCCGTCCTCATAACCTTCCCCGATGGTGGTGTCGTCGTCGTAACGGAGATAGCGGAAGAACTCGTCCGGAATGCTGACCACGGCACAGCTCACACTGCCTTCCAGCGCGTCCTGCATCATGTCCCGCCATTCGTGTTCCGGCATCATTGCCTTCAGTTCGCGAAGCTGGGAAACGGTACGCGCCGGTGTGGAAACCTCCGTGACAACCGAGCGGATTCTCCATACCTTTTCCGCGTCCGGCAGATTTTCCACCGTGTCAATGAATTCTTCCGTCAGCCCGCGTCCTTCGTCGATATAAACCGGCATGGTGTACTCGTCCGTCGGCAGAATTGCGTTCTCCTGCACGGGATTGGCGTACCGGTAGGTCTTTTCCGCCTGGATGATGTAGTCGGTCATCGAAATATGGGATTCGGTGTAGGCAAGCATGTAGTCGCACAGGGTCGCAATCAGCACGAACAGAATCACCGACATTGCCATCGACAGCGCGGTAATGACCGTTTTCTTACGGCTGCGTGAGATGGAATACTTCGCCAGCTTCACGGGATCGGGGACGGTGTGCTTTTTTACGTAGTTTTTCTTCCGCACAAACCGTTTCGGCATGTCAGCGGCGGGATTGTAATCCACGGTTGCGGCGGGCGTGAGGGATGTCAGCTTTTTCAGGGGACGGTCAGCTGACCAGAGCAGGGTTCCGAGCGTGAGAAGCGCCGTCATCAGTGCAATCCACGGCGAAAACCGGAATCTCAGCTCACCATCGGACAGAGCGGAGACAAACATCAGCGGCGAGAGAATTTTCCAGCCGATCAGGTACCCGGCGAGAAGTCCCGCGGGAATGGAAACGGCATAGAGAATGGCGGACTCGGTGCGGATCATCTGCCGGAGCTGCCTGTGCGTGGTACCGATGACGGAGAGAAGCCCCATCGACTGCATATCCTGTGTCAGCGCGATGGAATAGACGTTGTAGATCAGCAGGAAGGAGCAGAGAAAGACAACCGCCGCCGAGAACAGCATCAGGCTGACATTGCCGGGATTGAACGCCTGCGCGGCAGTTTGCAGATACGCGGGACTGACGGCACCGAGATACTCGGGAACTTCATCCCAATCACCCGCAGGTACGACGGAATCGTATTTCTCCTGCAAATTCAGGGAGTTTTTCATCAAAATATACACGGCGGTGTTTTCCGATTTGCCGGGGATGCCGCCGAGAACCGCTTTGACTGCTCTTCCCGAACGGCATGCAATTGTACCTGAGACCGTGAACTGCCGTCCGTCCTCGAGCGTCACCGTATCTCCGACGGCTGTATCCGGATAGGAATCGGGATTGACGAGCACTTCATCCGCCGACTGCGGGAACGCTCCGGAGCTGATTTCCGTGAAGAAATGTTCGAGCACCTCCGGATTTCCGACGGTGTAAATACCGTTGTCAGCGGAGACAAGCACGGCTTCCTTCACGTATTTCGACTCCGCAATCCTGTCCCGCAGTTCCTCCGGCGTCAGCGAAAACGCGTCGGTCAGAATGTATCCGTGGTAGTCCGTGCCCCAGTCGAGAAACATGATCTGCGTGTAGCTGTCGATGATGTTCGCGGAAATGCTGACCACCGTCATAAAGAGAACTGCCGTCAGGAAAATCGCCGCGCAGATCACGAAGGAACGCGTCTTTTTCGTCCGGATGCGGGTGAGAGCGAGTTTTGTGATGACCTTCATTTCGTCACCCCGCTGTCACTGACGATTCTGCCGTCTTCAATCCGGATTCTGCGGGAGGTCATCTGCGCCAGCTCTTCGTTGTGGGTGATGACGACGATCGTCTGCGCGAATTTTTCGTTCAGCGAAGCCAGCGTCAGCATCACGCCCATGCCGGTTTTCGAATCGAGATTGCCCGTCGGCTCGTCTGCGAGAATGATGTGCGGCTTGGTGATGAGTGCCCGTGCGATCGCCACTCTCTGCTGCTGACCGCCGGATAACTGCGACGGCATGGCGTTCTTTTTGTCCGAAATCCCGAGCGTGTGCAGAAGCTCATCCACCTCATTCGGGTCTGCATCCATTCCGTCCAGTCCCAGCGGCAAGGTGATGTTTTCCCACACGTTCAGATTCGGGATCAGGTTGTACCGCTGGAACACGAACCCGATGCACCGGCGGCGGAAAACGGTCAGCGGATCGGGTGCGAGCTGGTAGATATCCGTGCCGTCGATAAAGACCTTGCCGTTTGTCGGAATGTCCAGTCCGCCCAGGAGATGCAGAAGTGTGGATTTGCCGCTCCCGCTCGTGCCGACCACGGAAACAAATTCACCACGGGAAACGGACAGGGATACGTCGTCGAGCGCACGCACCTCTGTTTCACCCGCGGTGTAGATTTTGGTTAAGTTTTGCGTTTGAATCAGCATGAAACTGCCTCCTTTCTTTGATGATTTCATTTTACAGAGACAATCTTACTGAAATGTGACGAATTCTTACAGTTCTGAAAGATTTCAGAGAATCGGCAGAAAGACGGAAAATACACTGCCGTTTTCATCGGATTTTGCCGCGACCCGTCCGCCTTCGGTGTTCAGAATGTTCGCTGTCAGATACAGTCCGATGCCCACACCGCTGTGATCCTCCGCATTCTTTCCGCGCCAGAACCGCTTCCAGATATTGCAGAGCTCATCCTCCGGAATCCCGATGCCCTGATCGGCAATGTCAATCCGCACGAACATGTCGTATGCACAGGCGGAAAGTGTGATTTCACTGCCGTCCGGCGAATACTTCACGGCGTTGTCGAGAATGTTGCCCACGGCTTCGGCAGTCCAGCGAAGGTCGAATACCGCCGTCAGTCCGTCCGGTACATCACAGCGGATTTCCATGTTTTTGGCGTCAGCGGATGCATAATTTGCCTCGATCACCTGACGCACAAGCTCCTTCACGGAGTTTTCCTTCGGCGAAAGATTCTCCGCAATCAGTCCGCCTTCGCACTTCGCCAGCTTGGTCAGCGAATCCATGAGAAATGACAGCTTTTCCGTCTGTGCGCGGATGATCCCGCCGTTTTCGCTCATCTCGGTGTACATAAGGATGGACGAGAGCGGCGTTTTCGACTGATGCGCAATGTCGGCAACGAGGGACGAAATGCTCCGGTAGGCGTTCTGAACCTTGGACTCGCGCGTTTCCAGCTCACACAGACGAGTAATCAGCCGCCGTTCGGTCGGAGTCAGCCGCTCGTCTGCGATGTAATCCGCGCTCCCGCTTTGCAGAATCTGCTCAAACCGCTCAAGAATCCGCTTCTGTCTGCGCTTTTCCGTGACAAAATACACGCCGCAGACGGACAGCAGTGCAAGAACATACCCGAAAACCAGCCACGGGGATTCAGAATACTGCCACAGCACGAAGAATGCCGCCGACAGCAAACCAACAGATATCGCGCAGACGATCATTTTTTCGCACCTTTCCACACGTATCCCATGCCGTAGACTGTGCCGATGCAGTCCGCACCCAGCTTGTCCCGGAGCCGCTTCAACGTCACGGACAGGGCGTTTTCGTCAATGTAGTCGGAATCGCACGACCAGATTCTGTCCACCAGCGTCTGCCGCTCGAGAATCTGACCTTTGTGTGCGCAGAACACGGCAAGGAGCTTCTGTTCCGTCGGGCTGAGCGTGATTTTCTCACCGTCTGCTGAGAAGACGAGCTCCGTGAAATCGAACCGGAACCGGCTGTCCTCGTAGATGTGGTTCGGTGACCGTTTCCGCAGAGCCGCGGCGATCCGTTCCTGAAGAATCGTCAGCGAGAACGGCTTTTTTACATAATCGCACGCACCGGCACGGAACGCGGAAACTTCGTCGATCTCGGCGTCACGCACGGTGAGGAATATCACGGGTACATCCTGCACAGCGGTCACCTCGCGGCACAGATCAATTCCGCTTCCGTCGGGCAGATTCACGTCGAGCAGAAGCAGGTCAAACGTACGCTCGCGCAGAATCCGTCGTGCTCCGGCAAGATCGGCGGCGGCTGTGGCTGTGATTCCGTCGTTCTGTAAAGCGGCGGTGAGTCCTTCTCGCAGTGCGGTGTCGTCTTCAGCAATCAGAATTTGTTTCATAGGCATCTCCCGGATAGTCGTTTTCTGCATTATACTACACAATTGTGTCGTAAGTATTAACACAGCCGCAATCGGAGAAGGGATCGGAATTTGTGTCAGCTGGATTGATCGCGCATGGGATTTGTGCTATAATGGAGTTACCGAATGACTGAAAAGGGAGAACGACATGAAAATCAGGTTTCTGTTTCCCATCGACGGCGATGTTCTGACACCGGATGACGGCGAGCTGATTACGGAACCTCTGTACGGCGAGCGGCTGTGGATTCCGGTGCGGCTTCTGGTGTCGGGCGTTGTCGGCTTGAAGGATATTGATGTGACCGTCAACGAGCGGAAAGCGGAGAGGGTATTGAATCCCGGCAGGGACGAAATTGATACGGCATGCGATGCGGTTTACACGGTGAAGGTGCCGCTTGACGGAATCCGTACGACACTGGATGCCCGTGCGTTCGGAGCGGATGCGGTGATCCGGGTATGGCGGTTCCGGGAGGCGTATCGGAAATACCGTCTTGCCATCGACGACATTGTGTGGTCCATGATGGAGCTGACCGAGCGTGCCGATGAGATTTCCTCCATTTTTGAGGTGCCGTTTTTCGGCTTGTTCCGCGATCTGCACGGGGAATACGGCACGAAAGTACACATGAACATCTACTACACCGACGAGACGGGCCGCTTCACGCTGGAGCAGGTGCCGGATAAGTTCAAAGAAGAATTCATCGCGAACAGTGAGTGGCTGAAGTTCACCTTCCACGCACGTGCGAATCTTCCCAACCACATCTATCAGCACGCACCGTACTCGGAGCTTCTGCACGACTATCATCAGGTGACGAACGAGATTCTGCGCTTTGCGGGACCTGAGGTGAACACCGATGTGAACGGTCTGCATTTTGCCGAAACCACACTGGAAGGCGCGAGAGCACTGCGTTCGGTCGGAATCCGGTGTCTGGTTGGCTACTACACGACGGAAAACGGATGCCCGTCCATTGCCTACTACCTGAACCGCGAGCAGAATGCGCACTGCTGCGGACGGGATTTCTGGGTGGACAACGCGGAGGATATCATTTTCTCCAAGGACAAGATGGTCATCGACCAGTTCAGGCTGGATGAAATCCGACCGCGGCTGGATTATCTGAAAAACGAATGTCCTCACGAAGCCGGCACCATGAATTTCGTCACCCACGAGCAGTATTTCTATCCGAAATTCCGGTACTATCAGGAAGACTACCGCAAAAAGATCTTCACCGCAGTGGGATGGGCGGCGGAAAACGGGTACGATCCCTGCTTCCTTGACGATGTATTCCGCTGAATCTGAAACCGAAAAAAGAAAACGCACGGTTCCGTAAAAATCCGGGATTCGTGCGTTTCGTTATGCGGTTTATTCTTCGAAGATTCCGTATGCGGTGAGACAGCTCTTGCCGATCTGATACAGAAGACCGAGTGCCGCACGCTTGACATCAATCGGAACGGTTTTCAGCTTGGAGGAACCGTGGACGCGGCTGCCGGGTGACGGAATCGAATCATTGAATACTGAACAGAAGCACACAAACCTGATGCACGGGATGAGCCCGGATTCTCAGGTGTGTGTGCTTTTTGTTTGTTCTGCTGTAAAAATAGAACGCATTCATCCTGCGGCATTCCATTTGAATCCTGTATAATATATTCTGTGCTGCCAAATGGAATAATAGCTATACCAAAAGATCCACAGGAGGAATATCAAATTGACTATATACGGCTATGTCCGGGTAAGTACCCGGGAACAGAATGAAGATCGGCAACTGATCGCTTTGCGTGAGGCAGGTGTGGAAGAGAAGAATATTTTCATGGACAAGCAGTCCGGCAAGGATTTCAACCGACCGCAGTACAAGAAGCTGCTCCGGAAACTGAAAAAAGACGATCTGCTTACCATCAAAAGCATTGACCGTCTCGGAAGAAACTATGAAGAGATTTTACAGCACTGGCGCATGCTGACAAAGGAAAAGGGCATCGATATTGTGGTGCTGGACATGCCGCTCCTTGACACGCGGAGAGGGAAGGATCTGATGGGAACATTCCTGTCGGACATCGTATTGCAGGTTCTGTCGTTCGTTGCGGAGAATGAACGAACCAACATCCGTCAGCGTCAGGCGGAAGGAATTGCGGCGGCAAAAGCACGCGGCGTCAAGTTCGGAAGACCGTCGAAACCTCTCCCGGAAGGCTTTGATGAGGCGTATCAGCAGTGGAAACACGGCGAAATAACGGGAAGTGCCGCAGCGAAAGAGTGCGGTATGCCTCTTGCTACATTCCGGTACAAAGCCGCGAATTACGAAAACGCCGTCAGCCGGTGAGTTCGGTATATTCGACGAAAAACTGTACCTTTTTGTAAGGCAATTTCGAACATTTGACGCACCAAAAAAATGAAAAAATATATAGCTTGGTACTTGAAATTATTGGCTGTTTGTGGTAAAATTACTATGTATAGTATCTTAAGACTGTTTTTGTGAAAAAGTACACATTACTGTAAACAGCTTCTGAGATGACCTTCGTTGATAAGGAGGCTGAAATGAGCAGAACATCAGACCTCACGGGCAGGCGATTCGGCAGACTGACGGTACTCGCCAAAACCGGAGAGCAGGAGGACCGTTACTGGACCTGGCGGTGTCTGTGCGACTGCGGCAGAGAAATCATTGTCAATACCAAACGGCTGACCAGAGGAACCGTATCCCACTGCGGATGCGGGAAACAGACGAAATCCTCCCTCGGTCCGGTTCCCGATGATCTTACCGGAAACCGGTACGGCATGCTTACCGTACTGCGCCCGGACAGACAGCTCGAATCCGGCAAGACAAGCTGGTTCTGCCGATGCGACTGCGGAAACGAATGCATCGTCAACGCGGATTCACTGCATTACGGCAAGCGCAAAAGCTGTGGCTGTCTTCACAGAGAAGCGGAAGCAGGGCAGGCGGCGGATCTGACAAACCGGATCTTCGGCAGGCTGACTGCACTCGAACCCACGGACACGTCCGACAGCAAAGGCTCCGTTCTGTGGAAGTGCCGGTGCGAATGCGGTACCGAAATCAATGTGTCGGCGGACAGTCTGGTGCAGGGACTGTACAAAAGCTGCGGCTGTGTAAGGCAGGAGCGGCAGGAAAATCTGCACGAAACCATGACCTTCGTGGAGCATACCTGTCTGGAAGTGCTGGAGCGCCGGAAATCCCGAGCGGACAATACCAGCGGATTCCGGGGTGTGTCGAAAGGTCCGGACAACAAATGGCTCGTCACCATCGGAATGCAGAACAAGCGGTATTACATCGGCCTGTTCTCTGATTTCGAGGATGCGGTCAGAGCAAGACTGCGGATTGAAGAAGTCCTGCATGACGGCTTTGTGGAAGCCTATCAGACCTGGCAGAATCAGGCGGAGGCGGACAAAGACTGGGCGGACGAGAATCCGTTCTACTTCAACGTAGTGAAAAACGGACACGATTTCTTCATCGACACCGTGTTCGGCTCATCCACGGTAAGTGCGATTTAGCAGTTCCGTGAACCACAGGAGAGGGAATTCTCCTGAACCAATCTGTTCAATATTATTCATATACGCCGCACGGGAACGACTGTAAAGCCTATGACCAACGCGGCAGAATGGAGATCATTATGCAAAAATTCTCATTCAAACGCTTGACTGCGTGGATGCTGAGCATTCTGATGATCGTCAGCATGCTTCCCACGACAGCTCTCGCCGGCGACATCTGGAGTGATATCGCAGGATATCACGCTTCCCAGGGCAACATGAACGCCGCTGCGGGTACTTTGATTAATAAGTACAACGAAGACGAATCCGTGGAGGAAACGGCGGATGTTCTGGCGGACGAGACTAGTACAGAAGCCGATGCCACTCTCACTGCATCGCTGGAAGAAACTAAGACTTATATCGATGCTCTCACCATCAATAATTCCAGCAATGATCCCGAAACGGTTGTCAAAAATTTTGGCACCCATTTTACCTGGGATAATGAAAAACGGGAGAGCAGCAAATCCTACCTCTTTGACTGGAGCTATTACAATGGCGTTGTCTTTGAGGGTCTGGAATATGTTTATGAGGTGACCGGCGACGCAACCTATAAGGATTATGTCGTTGAGTATATATCCTCCTTGATCGATGCCAATGGTAATTGGGCTACCTGCACCAATAACTCCAGCAAGGTGTGCGCCGGTTACAACAGCACCCATGGCGCAGACTGCTACAAGACTGCATCACTGCTGCTGGATACATATGAAATGACCGGTGACAGCCGCTACCTGACCATGGCGGCCACTCTGTATGCCGATCTGGACAGTGCTGCAAACAGCTATCTGCTGTCCAACGCCGGCAATAACTACCGCCACACATGGGCTTCCGACTCCGATCCCGACCTGTGGCTGGACGGTCTGTACATGATCCTGCCTTTCCGTGCTGAGTACGCCAAGTACATCGGCGATACCGAAGAACTGGATCTGATCGTTGACCGCATGCAGTGGGTCAGCGACAATATGTACGATGCTGATAAGGGTCTGTTCTACCATGCCGCAGACTCTGCTTCCTCAAATTCCGGCACCTACTGGCTGCGTTCTATCGGCTGGTATGCTGCCGCAATTGTTGACGTGATGGACAGCATGGAAGGTGATAATCTGACCGCCATGAAGGCACAGCTTGTCAAGCTGGTGGACGGCATGAAGGCCTGCCAGAATTCCACCAACGGTATGTGGCTGAACAACATGGCTGCTTCGCAGAGTTCCAGCAACCCTTATGAGACCTCCGGTACCGCTCTGGTTTGCTATGCGGTTATGAAGGCTGTCAACAATGGCTGGCTGGATGAGAGCTATGCCGATATGGCTATCCTTGCCTTCAACGGCATCTGCGCCGAGAAGCTGGATGGCACTACTCTGACCGACATCTGCTTCAAGGGAGCCCCCGGCAGCAGCAACTCTACCTTCTATGATAACGAGGGCAAGGGCGTAGGTCCGTTCATCATGTTCTATGCAGAGGTTCTGGAGTATGTGAACTCTGTGGAAGAGGAAACCGAGCCTGAACTCAGCTATCTCATGATTGAGGGTACCACTGCTTATGCTGTGGGTGACGATCTGACCTTCACAGGTCTGTATGCCATGACAGCCGACCTCGAGAAGATCACTCTGATCAACGAGAATGGTTATCCCATTGAGGGCGTGACCATCAATGGCACTTATGACATGAATGCTGTCGGTACGTATAGTGTCACCGCTTCCTATGGCGGCAAGGAATCCACTGCTTATCTTTTCACCGTAGATGAACCTGAAACTCTGACAACCAATGGCGGTCTGACGGTTTCCGGCGAACGGTCCGCCATTACTGACATTGTAGTGGCGGAGAACACCGATTCTGCTCTTGAAAACGTGAAGAGCGACCTTAACCTGACTGATCTGATTGCCTATGACATCACCGGCACATTCCTGAGTATCGGCTTCAAGGCTACTGTTGCCATCCAGGTTCCCGAGAGCTGGGATGTTGGTGAGCTTGCTGTCTACCATGTGGACGGTGAGACCTATACCGAATATGAGGATCGCGATTCCGATCCTGCAACCTATACTTTTGTTACTAATCATTTCTCCACCTGGGTGCTGGGCAATAGTG
>JAFUQY010000311.1 GCA_017472105.1 Clostridia bacterium
GAAATTTAAGAAAGGAGGCACGCACATGAATACCGATTACGAAAAAATCGAGAAATCCGCGAAAGTGAAGAACAATGTGAAAAACACCGTCGTCTACATCCTGCTCGGGCTGTGGGCGCTGATGGTGCTCTTCCCGTTCTACTGGATGGTGCTGACCTCCGTCAAGAGCTACGGCTCGTACAACGCTGAGTACATCCCGAAATTCTTCACCCTGTCCCCGACTTTGCAGAACTACATTGATGCGTTCACGACGGTCGATCTCGGGCAGTACTTCCTCAACACGATCATTTTCACCGTCGCCACGACTGCCATCATGATTGTCGTCATCGTTCCGGCGGCGTTCGCGTTCTCGCGGCTGGAGTTCAGAGGGAAGAATCTCGTGTTCGCGCTGTTTCTCTCCCTGATGATGATCCCGAACGAGCTGGTTATCATCACAAACTTCACGACGATCACCAATCTCGATCTGCGCAACTCCTTCTGGGGGCTGATTCTCCCGTCGGTGACGTCTGTGTTCTATATTTATTTATTGAAGGAAAACTTCGCGCAGATTCCCGATGAGCTGTATTACGCCGCAAAGGTCGACGGTACATCCGATTTCAAGTACCTCATCCGCGTCATGCTGCCCATCTCCAAGCCCACGATCATCACCATCACGATTCTCAAGGTCATCGAATGCTGGAACTCCTACGTCTGGCCGCGCCTCATCACCGACGATCCCGCATTCTACCTCGTCTCCAACGGGATTCAGGAGATCCGCGAGAACGGCTTCGGACGCGAGAACATCCCGGCAATGATGGCGGCGGTTGTGGTCATCTCCGTTCCGCTGGTTGTGCTCTTCCTCATCTTCCGCTCGAAGATCATGGAAGGCGTCGCGAGAGGAGGCACAAAGGGATGAAAAAATTCTTCTCTCTTGCCCTCGCCGCGGGTTTGCTTCTGCTGAGCTTCACGGGATGCCACGGCTCCAAGGGTATGGCGGCGTTCGTGATCCCCGAGGAGTTTGACACGAGCCGCGATTACGAGATCACCTTCTGGGCGAAGAACGACACCAACCTCACGCAGGTCGCGATCTACGAAAAGGCGATCGAGGATTTTGAGGCGCTCTACCCCAATATCACCGTCAATCTCCGCCTGTACACGGACTACGGACGGATCTACAACGACGTCATCACCAATATCTCCACGAAAACCACGCCGAACGTGTGCATCACGTATCCCGACCACATTGCGACCTACATGACCGGCGTCAATGTCGTGGTTCCGCTGGACGAGCTGTTCACGCATGAAAAATACGGTCTCGGCGGCTCGGAAGTGAAGTTTGACGCCCCGACAGCGGACGAAATCATCCCGAAATTCCTTGCGGAATGCGTCATCGGGGACTCCCACTACGCTCTGCCGTACATGCGCTCCACGGAAGCGTGCTACATCAACAAAAACTATGTCGAAAAGCTCGGCTACACCGTTCCCGATGTGCTGACGTGGGACTGGATTTTCGAGGTTGCCGAAGCTGCGGCGGAAAAGGATGAAGACGGAACCTACCTTGTCAACGGACAGAAGGTCATGATCCCGTTCCTCTACAAGTCAACGGACAACATGATGATCAAGATGCTGAATCATCGCGGTACGGGATACTCTTCGGAGGACGGCGAAATTCTCATCTTCAACGACACCACGGAGGAGATTCTGAACACCGTTGCGGATGCTGTGCAGTGTGAGTCCTTCTCGACGTTCAAGATTTCCAGCTATCCCGCAAACTTCCTCAACGCCGGACAGTGCATTTTCGCCGTCGACTCCACGGCAGGTGCGACATGGATGGGGTCTGACGCGCCGCTGATCGACATTGCCGAGGAAAATCTCGTGCAGTTTGAGACCGTTGTGCGCATGATTCCGCAGTACGACACCGAAAATCCCGTGATGATCTCGCAAGGTCCGTCGATGTGCGTCTTCAACAAGGATGACCCGCAGGAGGTTCTCGCATCGTGGCTGTTCACGCAGTTCATGCTGACGAATGAGGTGCAGATCGCCTACGCGCAGACCGAGGGATACGTCCCCGTCACGTCCAAGGCGCAGAATTCCGACGTATATCAGGATTACCTTTCCCGCGAGGGCGAGGACAACGATCTCTACTACGAAATCAAGCTCAAGGCGTCCAAGCTCCTGCTTGACAGCACCGAAAACACCTTCGTGACCCCGGTGTTCAACGGCTCGGCTTCCCTACGCGACGCGGCGGGTGCGCTGATCGAAAACGTGACCAAATCCGTGCGCCGGAAGGCGGTTGTGGATGAAGAATACCTTGAAAAGCTGTATTCCGACGTCAATTCTCTCTACCGCCTCGATCAGAAGAAGGGCGGAACCCTCGCGGCGGATGCGGATCTCGGACCTCTTCCGGCAACGGCGGTGGTTCTTCTGTCCGCGCTCGGCGTAACGTGGGTGCTGATTCTCGCGTATGTCGGTTACGGTGCGCTGAAAAAACGGAAAAAATAAACCCTTGCGTCAACGGAATAAAAAGGAGAGATGTTCTTGCAATGTCCCTCCTTTTTTACGTTTTCTGAATATTTGCCGCTTGACAAACACAGGTTCATGCGCTATAATATAGATGAACTAAATTTGACAAAACAACTTTTGACGTAAGGAGGATTTGCGTATGCTGCGGATTCTGTTTTTGCTGATGCTGGTGCTGTGTCTGCCGTCCTGTGCCGACCGGAGCGAAGAAACCACGGAGACGGAGGAATATGTGCCGGAGAGGGAAGTGTCGGATTATGAGGTATATGCATCCGGCGCATCGGTGTTTCTGGACTGGAGCACGGTCCGGAATGTACCGCTTCTGGACTACGGGGAATTCGATGAGCTGAAGAAAATCAAGTTTGTAAAAAACAAGCCCGCGGACAATCGCTATATCGACTACGATACGCTGGAAACGGTTCGCATGGAGCAGGCTGGCGGCACAACGGTGGATGCGGCAAGAACAAACGGGAATTTTCTCGACGGCGGTAAAGAGCGGATCAAGCTGTGCACGGACAAGGTCTGCCGGGAAAACGAGGACATGGCGTGTACCCATCTGAGTCTTGCGGGCGGTTTTGTGTGGGAGGATTACGTCTATTTCATCGCCAAATACAAGGCGGAGGATCAGCCGGAAGGAATCCACTGGAAACTGGAATACGAAAACTACCTCATGCGCTACTCCATTCTGAATCATGAGATGGATGTGGTTGTACGCCTGCCGTGGCACTGTACCATTGCGAGAGCCGCATACGGAGTGCTGTACATCGCCTACACGGAGGATGTGGAGTGGACGATGACGCAGTACAACCGGAATCTGATCCTGTACGACTGCGCCAACGAGCGGATTGCCATGCTCGAAGGCTTTGACGGATTGTTCCTCACCACCGATCATTACGGCGCGGCGGCACAGGCAAATGAGAGCTTCTACTACTACGACGGCAGGAATTTCATGAAGGTCAGCTGCGATCTCTCGGAAATAATCACCCTTGGCGAAGCGGATCTTGGAGAATCCGTGGCGTGCCGGATCATGCAGCTGGGATACGGACGGGACCGGATTTTTTACAGCGTCTACGATTTCCATACCCAGATGACAGCGGTGCGGACCCTGAAGGATGACGGACACCGCCGGATGGTTGCGGAAAACTGCATCGGCGCCGCGCTTCTCAGTGACGGTCCGCTGGCTGAGCTGTACACCATCGAAGCGGATGAGAACGACGGGCATGCAATCGTGCGGTACAGTCTGGATATGCTGGGACTGGGAGACATCCGGACGGTCGTTGTCAGAGAAGGGGAAGATCTGGCGGCGGGCGAGCATATCACCGGGCTTTACAGCGAAAACCGCGATGTCTTTTTTACAACCGAATTCGGTGAGAACACCGGGCATACCCGCACGTATCGGATCCATGAGCACAGCACGGAGCTGATCGCGGAAGAAGGCGCACCGGAGCA
>JAFUQY010000312.1 GCA_017472105.1 Clostridia bacterium
CGGTTTTTTCTGTCAATACGGACACGGTTGATGCGATGTTTCCGGGAAAACAGTTAAAGACAAGTATATAGTACAAACATCACCAATCAGGAGAACCACATTTGCTTACCATACAGAACACATACAACACAGCCATCATCTACGCCGATATCATCGACAGCGGAACCGAAGGAATGCTCCGCGAATTCTGCGGACTTCCTCAGCCCGATGGCGTATAAGCCAATGGAGGCGATTGTGGGCGTGATCGGGGATACCGTGGATGTGTCCGAACGGATTGTGCCGGTCTATAACTTCAAGGCTGGGACTGAATAAATGGAAATACCGTGAGTTTTTGCAGTGAACTCACGGTATTTTTGATAGATTCTGTATCCATTACAGGATTATATGGAATCCGGTGATGCGATGTGCTTCTCGAGGTTTTTGATCTTCGATTTCATTGCCTAAGTTATGGAAGGCTGTGCAGGGCGGCGGCGTCGGAGATTTTTTCGATGGTCTGCGTTTTTCAGACAACAAGCCTTTTTGCGGATGATTTTCAGTGATCCTTCCGATGCCGGGGATGCTTTATTCAAGTTCGATCTTTCTGTCCTTGAAGTAATATTCCCTGTCATGGTCGTTCACTTCTCTGAGTACGCGGCAGGGATTTCCGACTGCTACCACGTTATCCGGCAGATCCTTCGTGACGACGCTTCCCGCACCGACGACGACGTTATCGCCGATGGTGATGCCGGGAACGATGATGACGCCTGCGCCGATCCAGCAGTTTCTGCCGATGCGGACGGATGCGTTGTACTGGTAACCCTGTGCTCTCAGCTCCGGCAGAATCGGATGACCCGCTGTCGCAATGGTGACATTGGGTCCGAACATGGTGCAGTCGCCGACGTAGATATGCGTGTCGTCCACCAGCGTCAGATTGAAGTTGGCGTAGACGTTCTTGCCGAAATGGACGTGATGTCCGCCCCAGTTTGCGTGAAGCGGCGGTTCAATATAGCATCCCTCACCGATTTCCGCAAACATTTCCTTCAGCAGACGGCATCGCTTGTCCCATTCCGTAGGACGGGTGGCGTTGTAGTCGTACAGCTTTTCCATGCAGAGCGTCTGCTCCTTCAGGATCTCCGTATCTCCGGGCAGATACAGCTCGCAGGTGTGCATTTTTTCTTTCATGGACATGATGTTTTACTCCTTTGTCATCGAATTTAAAGTAATGCTGTATTTCGTCAGCATGAAGACAGTTCGCCGTATGCTGCATCAATCATTGACCTGACCCACGCCGTAGTTTCCGGGGTTCCGTAGGCACGGTAGACAGCTTCGGCTTTTGTTGTCAGCGCAACCAGCAGATCATACCACACCCGTCTGCGCTGTTCGGCAGGGGTAAGCTCGCTCTGACCGTATCCCCGCATGAAATGGGCATTCCGATTGTTCCGGAAGCGTTCGTCCATGAGCGGTTCTGCCCACAGCGCACGTTCCCAGTCGATGATTCCGCTGATGTGCCCGTCTTTCACGAGAACATTCCCGTCCCACATATCCCAGTGGGTCAGACGTGCCTGCGTTACTTCATCAAAATACGGCTTATCTCTCTGGAGAAGGGTGAAAATCTCATCCTCACCGGGCTCCATCGGAATGTCCCGCGCCTTCATGTCGGAGAGCACGTTCTCAAACAGCTTATGTACAAATTCGTAAAGCGAGTCGTACTGATGCTCCGCGGATGCAATGAAGCCGAAGCGGTGGAACGTCAGCTCTGAAACCGCACGTTCGATCTGCCCGCTTTCGTAGTCGAGGGTGTTGTTCTCTTCTTCCGTTAACTGCCAGCGGAGCGAGGAACAGCTCTGACCTTCCAGCACCTCCATGAAGAAATAGCTTCCGCTGCATATGGTTTTGCTGTCGTCGTAATACTGAACCCCGGCAACTCTCACGCCGTCCGTGTCACGCAGCATTTCCATCGCCATGACTTCGGCATCCATCATTCTGATTTCGTTGGACAGATATCCGGATGTGTCGCCGGCGGCAATTTTCAGGATACTCTGACTGCCGTCCGTGAAGCCGATACGGTATGCGGCATTGCATAAGCCTTCGGTAAGTTCCGTGACGGATGCAACTGTTTTATCGGGAAACGCCGCTTTTGCCATGCGGCGGATGGTTTCTTCGGACTGCCTGTTTTTGGTGATTGACATATCGTGTGTTCCTCTCAGAAGAATTGACAGAATGTGCGGATGATGTTATAATTATAACGCATCGCAAAAAGGAACATCAATCACAATCCGGCAAATTATTATAACAATCACGCAAGGATACGCTTATGTTTTATATTGATCTCAAAAAGGACCGCTCCGAGAGAGTGCGATACGATTACCCGGATCTTCCGCTGTCCATACACGTCTATCAGCTGTCGGCATATCCGAACTACGCCTGCGACAGTCACTGGCACGGAGATATTGAAATGATCGCCATTCTCTCAGGTCAGATGCTTTACAATGTCAACGGAAAAATCATGACGCTGAACCGGGGTGAAGGGATTCTGGTCAACGCAAAGCAGCTCCACTACGGCTTCTCGGAAAGCAAAACGGAGTGCGAGTTCATCTGCATCATGTTTCATCCCATGCTTCTGTGTACAATGAAACTGCTGGAGAGGGAATTTGTCGAGCCGATCCTGCGCAGCGGTATATCGCACTGGCACCTGACGCCGGAGATTCCGTGGCAGGGTGAGATTCTGAATCATATGCGGCAGATGAGTGACCGGAAAAATGAAAAAACGGCTCCTCTCGCCGTGCAGAGCAATCTGTTTCTGCTGTGGAATGAA
Source organism: Clostridia bacterium (assembly GCA_017472105.1). The sequence continues at coordinate 2,795 of JAFUQY010000312.1, forward strand.
ATCGTCATGCATACGACGCTTGCGGAAAAGAGCGATAAAACGGCGGAACCCAAGCTCACGGTGCTGAAGAATATGATTACCTATGTTCACGGACATTACGCCGGGAAAATCACGCTTGCGGATATCGCTGCCGCTGGACACATCTCCAAGCGAACCTGCGGCGCACTGTTTCTCGAGTACCAGAACAAAACTCCCATCGAATTTCTGACGGATTACCGGCTCCGGAAAAGCATTGAGCTGATGAAAAACACGGAGCTGTCGATTCTGGATATCAGCCTTGCCGTCGGTTTTTCGGGAGCAAGCTACTACGCCGAGACGTTCCGGAAGTTTTTCGGACAGAGTCCGGCGGAATACCGGAAAAGTGTATAATCGGAGGAGGAAACCATGATTACGGTAAAACTGATCGACAAGGCGCATGAAGCCGATATCAACATTCCCAATGAGCCGTTCAGGCTGTTCGGACTGATGCTGCCGTCCTACAGCAACGGAAAATGGGACTATACCGCCCTGTACTTCCCGCCGGAGAATCATACGGAAATGTGCTTCCCGGATGAAAACTATGACTACGACGGGATGGCGGAGAACAGTGTGTTTATCGGCGCATACGACGGGGACAAATGCATCGGGCTTGCGATTTTACAGCATAAATGGCACAGGTACATGTATCTGTACGATCTGAAAGTCAGCACGGAGTACAGGAGAAAGCAGGTTGGCGCGATGCTGATCGGAAAATCCGGTGAAATCGCACTGGCGCACGGTTACCGCGGGCTATATACGCAGGGACAGGACAACAACCTCGCCGCATGTCTCTTCTATCTGAAAAACGGCTTTGTGATCGGCGGGATTGATACCCACGTGTACACCGGAACCCGGCAGGAAGGGAAGAAGGATATTCTGTTCTATCTGGATATCGGATAACGGAAAAGGTTTTCATCCGTCTTTATCGGAATCACAGCTGAATACTGTAAAAAAGCGCAAATCCCTTGAAATCTGCCGATTCCAGGGGATTTGTGCTTTCATTACTCTTTTCGCGAGGATGGTAGGGGGCGTATATCTGAATACCTGTATGCACCAGGATTATTCAGCGGTGGTTTCGTCGTCTGCGTAGAACGAATACAGTTCCTTCAGCTTTTTGTTGATGGCTTTGCGGTTTTTCTGGAGCGTGGAGGCAAGATCGGTGGTGTTGTTCAGCAGACAGTTGCGGAAGGTATATGGCAGGTCGGAAAGATACTCGCCGAACTGGAAGGAGAATTCAAATACGCGGCCTTCCATGATGAGGTCAATCATTTCAGCGGTCGTTCTGTCCTCGGAGTACTTGCCCTTGAGAGCGGAGTCATAGAATGCGGGATATACCGTCTTGTAGGATTCCGCATTGAGCACTTCCATCATGATGCCGAGGAATTCGTAATCCTCTGCGGGAAGGGTCTTGGGGGCGCCGAATACACTGAACTGGTCAAGGGAGTTGGTGTAATAGCCGCTCTGTGCCGTATCGTATTTCGGATAGGGAAGCACGCCGTATGCGTAGTCGATGTCACGGAGGTGGGAATAGCAGTCGGAGAACATCAGGTTCATGATGCCGACGTTTCCGCTCTTGAATTCGGTACGACCGACTGCTTCTTCCGGATATTTGTGTGCGCCTGTGGTGCTGTAAATGAGATTGTTCAGCTTTTCCAGCGTGCTGTACACTTTTTCCGTATCCAGAGTGATGGCGAGGGTATTGCCGTCCAGCGCAGTGATGTGTTCACCCACGGCAGTCACCCATACGTCTGTTCCGTGTGCATACCAGTAGGCATACCCGAAGACATCACCCTCGTTTTCCAGACCGTCACCGTTGCTGTCCGCATAAATGGAGGATGCAACCTCGCTCAGTCTGTCGAGCGTCCAGTTTCCCTCCAGAACCGTGCTGTAAAGATCCGATGAGGGATAGCCGTACTGATCCATCAGATCCATGTTGAAGAACATCGCGTATGTATATTGCATGGACGTGATGGAAAGGTCGCCGGTGATGCAGAACAGCTTGCCGTTGATGGTGGAGCCTTCGTTGGATGCTTTGTTCCACCACGGCTGATCCTGACTGATGTACGGAATGCTGTTCCAGTCAAGGTAGTTTCCCTTGGAGATCGGGACATATGCCTTGTACTGGTAGTGATCCACAACTTCAGCCGCATTGATGCCGGATGTGACGTACTGATCAACCGCGTCATAGGGATATTTTTCGAGCACGGATTCGATTTTCACGTCAAAGCGGTCTTCGATTCTCAGGTTGCGTTCAAAAACCGCATCGTTGGTCACCTCGCCGCTCAGCTCTTCCGACAGGAACTGAAATTCCTTGGTATCCGAAGTCAGTACGCGGAACGATCTGCCCCCAAAGCTCTTTTCGGGAAGATTGTCGGCAATGCCGGTTCGTTCATCGGCATCGGTTTCTGTTTCGGTTTGATTCTGTGAAGAAACCGTATTGGGTGTGGAATCGGACTTGGTCTCCTGTGTGCTGCTGTCAGCCGGAGAACTGCATGAGCTCAGCAGAATGAGCAGTGCCAGGGTCAGGGATAGTGTGCGTTTCATGGGGAAATCCTCCTGTAAAAATTATTCATCGCCGATTTTCCTTCGCGCGTGACGAAGATCGGATATGCTGCATCCTCGGATCCGCTTGAACAAACGGCTGACATAGCTTGGATCGGACAGACCGACCTGTTCTCCCGCCTGCTTCAGATCCATGCCGTAGGAGATTACCAGCTCTTCCACCTGCTTGATCCGTACCGTATTGATGTACTGGGTAACGGTCTGTCCGGTCACCTCCGAAAACAGATGGCTCAGATATCCGGTTGAAATATCCAGTGATTCCGCGACGTCCGTTACCCGCAGAGGCTTGGCAATATTGTCAATGATATACTTCTGTGCACGGCTCACGTACCATTCCTTTCCGAACGCCTGCTCTCCCCGAAGATCCGACTGATAAAGACATGACAGTTTCCCGATCAGCTCGAACAGCATTGCCGTCACACGCGGATCTCCGGGATTCATGTTGAACAGCAGAACCAATTGCTCCAGAATCGGAAGAAGGGGATTGTCGGAGGTTTCAAAACGATAAATCCACGGCAGGATGATGCCGCCAGAGGATGTGCGCTTGTAGTCAATGAGGAAGCCGACGGTTGTGTGCCGGTGATAATCAGGACTGGTGAAATCGGATTCTTCATCGTATAAGGACACAATCACGCTGTTTGCCGGAACCGTCATTTCCTCCTTGCCCTTCCGGATATGGGAGTTGCCCGCAAGGATGTAGGTGATTTCGATGAGAACCGGGTTCGGCTTCTTATGAATTTTATACCGATCCGTGTCATACCGGTGAGCATAAATGACACGGGGCATGGATTGGAAAGATAACTGAATTTCATCCATAATTTATCAATTTCCTGCTTGAAATCTGTATTCTCTCTGTGCTTTGTGCAGCTATACTATAACAAAAATCCACTTGCACGGCAAGTAGGTACGATAATTTTAACGCAGATTTGTCCATAGATATCCGTTTTTTTCGTAGACAAACAAAATCATCCCTGTTATACTGGTAATGCCATCACGCAGGATTTTTACAAACCATGCAGAATCAGGAGGTATCTATGCTTCATCTGCCAAAAATGAAAGAGGCCGTTCTCATCCGCCCAAGCGGGGAATACGGAATGCCGGAGCTGCTTCGCTACCGTTCCTATCGTACGACTTATGAAAAAACACCGCTGTCAGCAAAAGCAGCGGCACTGAAATATGTATTTGAAAACTATCCCGCTCATGTGTATGAATACGACCGGATTGCCGGATCCCGTTACGGGACATTCATCGAAAATCCGGATATGCTGGAGCTGAGACGGGCGCGGGATATCTGCGGTTCCTACGGTTCTCTGGGCTTCTGGACCAATGCGGACCATTATGCACCCGGTTATGAACGGTTTCTCCGTGACGGAATCGACGGAACCATGAAGCGGATCGAAGAATCCCTCATCCGCAATGGGAATGACCCGGACAAGAAGGAGTTTCTCGAAGCACAGAAGCTGGTACTGGAAGGATTCGCCGTATATGTCCGCAATTATGCAGCAGAAGCGGCGAATATGGCTGAACGCACGGAGAATCCCGACTGCCGCAGAGAACTTCTGCAAATGGCGGAGGATCTGACGTTCATATCCCGCAGTGCGCCGGTGACGCTCCGTCAGGCTCTGCACCTTGTGACACTGATCCATTTTTCCTTCTACTTCCAGAACAAATACGCCATGGCTCTCGGGCGGATGGATCAGTATCTCTATCCCTACTTCCGGCACGACATGGACGCAGGAATTCTCACCGCAGAGGAAGCGGAAGATCTGTTTGCCTGCACCTTCATCAAGCTGACGGAAGCACGATGGACGGGCGGAGACGATACGGTGAACATCTGCATCGGCGGCGTCACTCCGGACGGAGAGGAAGGGATCAACGAGCTTTCCTATATCATCCTTCACGCCGTACGCGACTGCAATGTGCCGGGGCCCAATCTGTCTGCCAGACTGCACGAGGGTATGCCGGATCGCTTCCTCGACGAATGCCTTCAGGTCATCGGCACGGGACTGGGATATCCCGCACTGATGAACGACCGGGTCAATATTCCTGCACTGACACGGCACGGATATGCCATGGAGGACGCACGGAATTACTGCTTCGTCGGATGCATCGAAAACTTCATCCCCGGAATGCAGCCCGCGTGGTCCGACGGCAGGTTCAATATCCCGCAGATGCTGGAAGCCGTATTCTACCGCGGTCCGTCAAAGCTGGACTCCCATTTCCTCGGACTCGACACCGGTTCGCTGGATGAGATGAAAACCATGGCGGACTTCATGAACGCTTTTGAAAAGCAGATTGCCTTTGCCGCCGGTGAATATGCCGCTGTCTTCAACAATGAAAACGGACGCTATAACTACCGGAACTACGCCGAGCCTTTCATGTCCCTGTTCTGTGACGACTGCATCGAACGCGGCATGGACATCAACTGCGGAGGTGCAGTGTATCCGTCCGTTCACGGTGTGGGATGCATGGGAATCGGCACTGTCACAGACTCCCTTGCGGCGGTGGAAAAGGTAGTGTATCAGGATCGGAAGTGTACGCTGACCGAGCTGAGAGACGCCATGAACGTCAATTTTGAAGGATACGAAACCTTGCAGGCTCTGCTGAAATCCGCACCCAAATACGGAAACAACGATGATTTCGCCGACAAATACGCCGTCTGGTTCGTTGAGTATATTGACGAGGTTTTCAGCAAATACTCCACCCGTGACGGAGGCCCCTTCTATACCGCCATCGCCAGCAATACCCAGAGCGTATCCGCCGGACATATCACCGGAGCCACACCCGACGGACGGAAAGCAGGTGTTCCGCTGTCCGATGCCGCATCTCCTACATACGGAGCGGATCAGAACGGCCCCACATCAGCATTTCTTTCCCTTTGCAAGCCCGATTACCGTCTGGTTTCCTGCGGTACGGTTGTCAATCAGAAATACACCTCCGATATGCTCAGCGATCCCGTCAAGCGTACGGCACTGACAGCGGCAATCAAGGCGTATTTCCGGCTTGGAGGACAGGAAGTGCAGATCAACTGCGTCTCCCGTGAGACTCTGAAGGACGCCATGGCTCATCCGGAAAATTACGGCAGTCTGGTGGTGCGCGTCTCCGGCTTCAGTGCATATTTCACCTCACTGGCGCGGGATGTGCAGGAAGATATTCTCCACCGCACCGAACACAGCGAAATCTGAATTACCATACAAAGGAGCAGAAATATGAACGCAAAATGCGCAGTTTTTATGGGACACAATGTTCCTTTTGAAATCCGGGAATATCCGGTGACGAAACCGCCGAAGGGGTACGGGATGTCCGAGCTTCTTGCCAGCGGTGTCTGCGGAACCGATCTGCATATCCACACCGGACGTCTCGGCGGCGAAAAAGAAACCGTCATCGGGCACGAATTTGTCGGCAGACTCGCGGACTGTGACCCTGAGGAAGCGGCGGAATACGGACTTGCCGTCGGAGATCACGTGATCGCGGATATCGCGGTGCCGTGCGGTGAGTGTCCGCTGTGTCTGGCAGGGGATGACGCCAACTGTGTGCGGATGCAGTGTACCAATGCGGATCACGTGGATCATGCGCCCTATCTGTTCGGCGGATATGCGGAAGTAAACTATACGCCGCTTGCAAATCTGATTAAAATCCCCGACGGACTGGATCCTCGGATGGTCTGCACCTTCGCCTGCCCCGGTCCCACAGCAATCCACGGATTTTCTCTGGCAAAACGCGCCAATATTGATGTGAAATCCATGAAAACCGCAGTGGTGCAGGGACTCGGTCCCGTGGGTATGTTCGCGGCAATGTATCTCTGCGCCGTCGGTGTGGAAAAAGTCTACGCGGTATCCGTGGGTACCAATCCGGCACGGGAAAAGCTGGCGGCGGATTTCGGCGTGACCAAAGTCTTCCGGCTGCATGAAGACGCCACGGAAGAAAGCATGACGAAGGAGCTGATGGAGGTGACCGGCGGACTGGGCGTGGATCTGGTGTTTGAAGCATCGGGCGCACCTTCCGCTGTACCGGTCGGGATGAATCTGCTTCGGAACCGCGGGGTATATCTGGTTCCCGGGCAGTATTCCAACCACGGCGATATTGCCATCTCCCCTCAGATGATTACGTTCAAGGCACTTCAGATTCTCGGCTCATCCCAGTATTCGGTTGCGGATGTCAAAGAATATCTGGCATTTCTTGCCGCTCACCCGGAACTGCACGGGAAAATCGCGGCTCTGGGCACCGGATACACAGTGGAAAACGTGAATCAGGCATTTGCGGACGCGTATGCCGGGCGGAATATCAAAACCATGCTGGTACCGGCGGAATGAGGCGGATGTGAAAGCTGAAAAATACCGTATGTCCGCAGTCCGGGCAATCTCCCTGCTTCTCATTCTGTCCTTCCTTTTCACAGCCTGCAATACGGACACCTCCGATCCGGCAGATGTGCTCCCTGATACGGAGAGTGTCGAATCAGCCGGATCCGGGCTTGTCGTATGCGAAAACGGATCAACCGATTTTACCGTCATCCGCGGCGAGCTTGCCGATGACTGCACGATTTCCGCCGCATCTGCGCTCAGAACCAGACTCAGTGCCCTTTTTCATACGGAATTCGGCATCGGAACGGACTGGGTCAGCAGCGGTGCATCGGTTCCCACGGACACCTGCGAAATTCTGATCGGCGAGACGAACCGCAGTGAATCCATAGCAATGAAGGAAGACCTGAACTTCAAGGGATACCTGATCCGCGTGACAGAAAACAGAATTGCCGTCATGGGATCGAACAAGGCTCTTCTGACGGAAGCACTGCAATATTTTTGCGAGGAAATACTTATGAACACAGAATACAGCAAAGACGGGAAAACCGTGCTTCCCGCAGGACTTGAAATCAGACATGAAACCTCTCTCAGATTCGGATTCAGCCTTTCCGAAGCTCTTGAAAACGGCGGACAGGTGCTCGGCAGTATCGAGGAAGTCTTCAACTACCCCTGTCAGGATGGATTTACCGCCGCACAGGGAGCCGCTGCTGACGGTACGCATCTGTACATCGTCATGGGCAAAAGCGAAAACGGAAGAGAATTCGGACGTATTGTCAAGGTCGATATGACAACGTGGAAAGTTGAAAAGGAAAGCGAAACCCTGCCTCTGGATCACGGCAACGATATGGCATATGATTCCGCACGGAACCGCCTTGTTGTTACCAATATGTATGACAACATCATCACCATTCTGGATCCCGAGACCCTTGAGATTACCGAAACCCTCCGGCTGAACTTCGGTACCTACGCCGCCGCATACCGTGATTCCAAAAAGCGTTTTGTCTTTGCCGGTTACGGAGCGGCTGAGGGACTTGTTGTTACAGATGAGGAGTTTCAGATTCTCAGCACATTGCCGCTCGCTTCCAGTCCCGGATATGTCGGTCAGGGAATGGACGCCGATGCCAGCTATATCTATGTGCCGCTGAGTCCGGATTTCGGATCGGATGACAACATCATTCAGGTCTACGACTGGAACGGCGTGCATTACGGCAATATCTCCATCCCTTCCACATGGGAGATCGAAACCCTCTTCCATGTGGGCGATCAGTTTTATGCACAGTTCAACCACTCCGGTGCGACGATATGCAAACTGGATTTTTACGAAAAATTCCAATAATCACACGTGAGGTAACCTGAAATGAGTGAAATTTTCAGAGGAAAGGGTTCTCCGGAAATGCGTGAAGAGCTGATCCGTTTTCTTGACATGGTATTCGGCTTTACAGAAAACGGGAACAATTTCCTGAAACTCCATCCCAAGCTCTATAAAGAGGAATACCGCCCCTGCGAAAACAACTATATCATAACCGAGGACGGTGCAATCAAGGCGGCAGTCGGTGCATACGACACTGTTCTGGATGTAAACGGCGAAAAGCTCAGGGTCAGAGGCATCGGTAATGTGGCGGTTCATCCCGACAGCCGGTCAAAGGGATATATGATCGACTGCATGGAGCGTGCCCTCGCTGATATGGCGGCGGACGGATGCGACATTTCCACCCTGAGCGGTCAGCGTCAGAGGTACATGTACTTTTCGTACGACAGAGGCGGTCCGGAATACCGGTTCAGCATCACTTCTTCCAATGTACGGCATGCATTCCGGGATGTTCCTTTCACTGCGCTCGATTTCATCCCGGTCGGTGAAGGAGATACGGAGCTTCTCGGAAAAATCACCGCGCTTCACAATACCCGTCCTCTCAGGATGATCCGTCCCGACGCCGCTTTTCCGGATATCGCACGGACATGGGGATCCGAACTGTACGCCATTGTCAAAGACGGGGAATGCATCGGTTATTTCATCGGCAGTCTGAATGAGCTTACCCTTGCAGATCCCGCCGATTTCGATGACGTCATCCGGAATTACACCGCTGAAAAAAGCAGTGTGCAGCTGAAACTTCCCATGTGGAACAGGGAACTTGCCGCCAGAGCATTCCGCATCTGCGAAAGTGTGAGCATGGAGGATTCGGAGCAGTTCACGGTATTCCATTATCAAAAAGTCATAGGCGCGTTCCTGCGGTTCAGGACGACTTACGAAACTCTCCCGGACGGCGAATGGACGGTTCTGATTCATGGCTGTGCGGGGGATGAAAAACTGCGGATCACCGTAACGGACAACACCGCGGACGTCGAAGTATATGACGGAGAAGCGGAAACGGAATTGTGTCACACCGATGCGATGTCCCTCCTGTTCGGACTTTATTCGCCTCAGCGGGAAAGTCTTGCCGCACCGGTGAAAAACTGGCTGCCGCTTCCGCTGTTTGTGGAAAACGCAGACCGGGTGTGATGCCGGAACCGCAAAGCATGCGGACAGAACAAAAAGCTCCCGAGGAATGGATTCACGCGCAGATTTATCCTGCCGCTTGCCTCGGACTCGGGAAACGCTTGTACGCACTCGATCCGGCGCGGTGAAAGAAAAAGAAGGAACCCTGAGCGATGTCTCACAGGTTCCTTTTGTTATGCTTTACAGATTCACAGGCAGGTGGTCGGAGATCTCTCCTTTGTTCAGTCTTATCACAATTCCAAGTCGAAGAATCTGCGGAAGCTGTCCGTCTCCCCTTTCAACAACGAGGCGCAGGTGGGCGAACATATGCCTGCGGTCAAGTTCACCTATTTTTGGACGCTTGTCTCCTTAGAACCAGTTTTTCAGCGTGTTGATGCTGCCGATTTCGTTCAGTTGTAACAAGGGATACAATATTGCAGGAAACTTTTTGCCGCCATTTCGCCGATATTGTAAACACGGCTGGTTCCGTCTGAAGCCTACTACTTCGGCTGCTTCCTTTTGTTAAAAATGCAGCAAAAAAGCCTTGGATCTTTAAGACACCAAGGCTTTACTCGATTGCGGGGAAGGGATTTGAACCACATGACCTCCGGGTTATGAGCCCGACGAGCTACCAGACTGCTCTACCCCGCGATATTCAATTCAGAAGGGGATGCCGGACACCGGGTTCGAACCGGTACGACACTTTCGTGTCAC
>JAFUQY010000313.1 GCA_017472105.1 Clostridia bacterium
GAAAACAGTCTCTCGCCCCAGCGTCAGCTTGAGCTGCGGGAGTTTCTCGCCACGTCCGCGCGGTATTACGGCTGTCAGTTCGTCATCGCCACGCACTCGCCGTTCATCCTCTCGATCCCGGGCGCGAAGATTTATGATTTAGATGAATATTCCTCGGACGTGCGCAAATGGACGGAGCTGGATCACGTGTGGGAGTACTACAAGTTTTTCAAGGAGCATGAGGAAGAAATCCGCGAGGCGAATGAATACCGGATTGAGGAGATTGGAGAATGATGCGGAACGGACAGTCGGGGACGCCTGTCCCTACAATTGTATCCGGACGAAACAATTATGATAATATCAATTTGGAGGTATTTATGAAAACAAAATGGGGTTATCTGCTGACCGCGGCGATGATGTGCGTGATGCTTGCGTCAGCTGTCGGCGCGGAGGTTGAGGGCGACTTCACGTATGTGGTTCTCAATGGACAGGCTACGATCACGGCGGCGAGCACGGATATTTCCGGGGATGTTGTGATTCCCGAGACGCTCGGCGGGTATCCGGTAACTGCGATCGGATCGGGTGCGTTCAACAATCGCGACAGCATGACGAGCCTGACGATTCCGGATGGGGTTGCGATTGCAGAAAAGGCGGTTTATGACTGCAATGCGCTTACTGCGATCGATGTCAGTGAAACAAATGCGGACTATTCCACTGTGGACGGAGTGCTGTTTAACAAAGACAAGACCACGCTAATTGCGTATCCTGCAGGGAAGACAGATACGGAATATGTGATTCCCGATGGGGTTACGGAAGTGATGGGGTATGCGTTTTATAGTTGCGACAAGATAAAGAATGTAACTATTCCAGACGGTGTGGAAGCGATTCCGGAGTACATGTTTTACGGCTGTGATTATTTAGTCAGCGTTTCCATTCCGGACGGTGTTATTTCTATTGGCGATTCCGCATTTTATATATGTCAGAGTTTGAGCGGTGTTTCCATTCCGAGCAGTGTCACTTCGATTGGCGATTTTGCTTTTTCCAGTTGCAAAAGCCTGACTGGCATTTCTATCCCGAACGGGGTCACTTCTATTGGAGATTCTGCCTTTCTGGGTTGCTCTAGTCTGATCAGTATTTCTATACCAAACAGTGTCACTTCTATCGGATATCATGCTTTTTGTGAGTGTTATAGTCTGAACAGCCTTTTCATTCAGAATAGTGTCACTTCTATTGGGCGCAGTGCTTTTTCCGGTTGCACTAATTTAACATACGCATTCATCCCTGCATCAGTCACATCTATAAATAGGAATACCTTCTCCTACTGCCCCAACCTCACCATCTACGGTTACGCCAACACCTACGCCCAGTCTTTCGCCGCAGAACAATCCATCCCCTTCGTAGCCCTCGACGAGGCGGCAGTCCCCCAGTTCACTTCCAACCTCACCTCCGCAGAATACGCCGCAGGTGACACCGCCATCCTCTCCGTAACCGCATCCGCGGCGGACAACGGTTCCCTCTCCTATCAATGGTACGTGAGCGATACCCCCGACGGGGACGGAACTCCCATTGACGGCGCAACTGAGGCATCCTACACCGCACCCACCGACACCGTCGGCGTGAAGTATTACTACGTCATCGTCACCAACACAAGCGAGACGGAAACCGGTGTAAAAACCGCGACTGCGCGGAGCACTGCGGCGGCTGTGACCGTCATCGCAAAAACCGACGCCGAATCCCCCGTCATCTTCGCACAGACCCATTCGTCTGCATGCCGTGCAGGGGACGACACCGCGCTGTTTGTCTCCGCATCCGTATCCGACGGCGGCGCGCTCACCTATCAGTGGTACGTCAGCGATGCATCAGGGGACGACGGTGACGCCATCGAAGGTGCGGTTTCAGCCGGATACAAGCCGCAGACGGACGAGGATGGTGTGAAATACTATTACGTCATCATCACGAACACCAATCCTTCCGCCACCGGAGCCCAGACCACTTCCGTGCGGAGTGAAGAAATGGCACTCACCGTGGGCGGCGGATACATCACCGGAGATGTTGATGCCAGTGGGCTGACCGACAGTGATGACGCCGCAGTTCTCGCGCAGTATTTCGCCGGTCTCACCCTTCCCAATCCCGATGCCGCAGATATCGACAGCGATCAGGCTCTCACCCGACGCGACGCGATGGTTCTCACGCGCTATCTCTCCGGCTGGAAGGAATACAACACCCTGATCCGCTATTCCGTATATGAATGAACCGCCAATCAACTGAACAGCAAAACGGAGACTCCGGGAATGGAATCTCCGTTTGTTTTTATTCCCTTCTGCACCACGCGAAGTCGGACTCATCCCGGATGCGCAGGTTTCTCGGGCAGGTTTCCAGCAGATGCTGCACTGCGCAGAAGCGTTCCTCCTCACGCACCGGGTCGAATACCGGCGATTTCATCCAGTGCAGATAGTCCTCCGGGGATCCGCACGAGCCTTGCAGACCCATCCTGCTCTCGTCATACGCCAGTTCACTCACCAGATACGATGTGTGCTTCGCGTACGGCGGGAGTTTTTCGTGTTCTGCGGCAAATTCCGCCATGTTTTCGAGCGAATCCAGCGCACGTCCGCAGTCGCCCTTCTCCATCCACGCCTCCGCGAGATGATGGTACGCCCACGCCATATTCCATGTGTACCCGAGAAAATCCCCGTCCCGGAACACCGCGCGGTACACGGCGAGCTTCATTTCGTTCACGGCAATCCACGTGTCGGTATCGCATCTCGGGGAATCCGGTTCCCTGTCCATCCGCCTGCCGCAGAGATTCTCCGCTTTCGAGAGGAACCACCACATCAGCTCGAGGATGTTCTTCTGACGCAGGAGCAGCCCTTCCGGGGTATTGATTTTGTATGCCTCCTCGAGCCACAGCTCCTGCGTGAAATTGAACCCGGCAGGGATTCTCTCGCACGCGGCGCGGTATTCCTCCGGCGTATCCGCGGTCAGGGCGATCATTCCGATGGCGTCATACCGGATGCCGTCGTCGGTACAGCCGTCCAGAATCAGCTCCACGATCCGTCGGACTTCGGCTTTGATTTCGTTCTGCCATGCTTCCCTGCCCGGGCAGTACAGATCAAGCGCATTCATGTACGCATCCATCATTTTCCAAGAATACGGGTACTTCCGGTAGCCTTCCTTTGCCAGCAGAAGTGCCGCGGCTTCATCGCGCAGTCCGGTTTCCCTGATCTCAGCGATGCATGCATCAATCGCGGCTTCGGTTTTCTGTCCGTCGTTGCCCAGAAGCTCGTCGATGGTGACGCCGAAATAATTCGCCAGAATCGGCAGGGTTTCGATATCGGGATATGTCTCTGCGCGCTCCCATTTGGACACGGTCTGCGGTGTGACGCCGATGAATTCCGCAAGTCTGTCCTGTGTGATGTCGGACGAGCGGCGCAGGGCTTTGAGTGTTTCGGAAAAATGCTGTTTCATATTCAGCCTCCGTTGTGTGATGTACGGTACCGTTGATCTTATTATACATCGCACCGGGAGTGATTGCAATAACGCGTTTCGCGGGAAAAAATCCCGTGATGCGTTACTTCACAGCCGTTATTCCGCAAACACCCGCGCGTATTCGCAGAGGTTCGCTGTTGTGCCGTCCCATGCGAGTACCTCGTACTCCACAAGCCCGGTCACGTCATCTCTCACATCCATGCGGTAGACCCAGCGGTTTCCGACTGCGAAGGGCATGATGCCGCATTCGTCTCTGACGTCGTATTCGTGCAGCACGAGGAAGGAGTGTTCCGCGTCTTCCCTGCGTGCACAGAAAATTTCCTCCTTCACGACGCCGACGCCGGACTTGTACCAGACCGTTGTTTCCCGCTTCGGTGCGCTGAGGTGCCATTCCTCGCAGTCCGTGAATGCGCCGCCGTCCCACTGCACCGTCACGCCGTTCTTCACGTATGTCAGGCGGGTACCGTCCCCGGTTTTCGATTCGATGAAATCACCGGGATGCATACCTGCGTCGTGGAGCAGGCAGTCGCAAAGGTCGTAGTTGTAGAAAATTCCGCAGGCGGCGTAGAACTGGAGTCCGAACTCGTGCATATTGTAGCACCGGTAGTCCCCGCCGACCAGTCTGCCGTTTTCCGAGCTGTACCGGTAACCGCCGAAGCTGGCAAAGGATTTTTCGGGATTCTTACCGCGGAAGTCCTCGATTTCCCGCACGGCACCCCATGCAATGCCGTATTCGATGCTGTCGTGCGGAATTTTTTCAAGAAGCTCCCGGTAAGCCGACGCCGCTTCGTCCAGCTGACCGCTGCGGTTGAGCATCTGTGCCAGCTCGCATTCCAGACCTCTCAGCATGTCGCGGTATCCGTGGGAACGTGCGTACGGAATCTGCACCTCGCGGATCACGCGGATGACTTCATCAATCTCCAGTGCCGCACGCTCTTCCGCAAGAACGGAGCCCATCGAATCCTCGTCGTCCAGCTCCTGTGCGAGGGATTTCAGCTGCGCGAGGTTCTCCGGTGTCCGCATCTCCGGAATGGACCAGTAGCCCTGAAAGAGCATCTTCAGAAGAAGCTCCTTTTTCCGTACGGATTCGGGCAGCTCGTCGATCTCGGCGTGGATTTTTTCATATTCCGTGCGGATATCGGCGGTATCGTGGCGGAAATACCGGTCCAGCCCGCGGATTCTGTCCATGATTTTTTCTGTCAGTTCAAAATTATCGTTTCTCATCGCTCCGTATTCCTTTCTCAGTTCCTCCCGTCCCCGGTTCAGGCGCCATTTCACCGTACCCTCCGGCGATCCGGTCATCTCCGCAATCTCGCGCACCGAATAGCCTTCGAGATAGTGCAGACGGATGGCATCCCGCAGCGTCTCCGGCAGGCATTCCACGGCCTGTGTGAGGTCACTTCCGTCACTCACGGCGAGAATTCCGTCCTCTCCGAGCGCATCGCACAGCGCGTCATAGGACACGTCGTCCGGTTTCCGGGTTACGCAGTTTTTCGCGCGGTTCACGGCAATTCTGCAAAGCCACGGCGCAAATTTCGTCCGGTCGCGCAGGTGATGCAGTCGGAGCCACGCGGTGATGAACGCCTCCTGTACGCAGTCCTCCGCCGCGTCACTGTCCCCGATGATGCGGTAAACGGCGGCAAGCGCGAGTCTCTGCGTACGGATGACCAGCTCCTCAAACGCACCGTCGTCCCCATCCGCGGCGGCCCTGACCAGTGCGGCGGTGTCCGTGATTTTGTATTCCATGGCGTTCCTCCTTTTTTGTTGTATTTCGCAGCTGCTTGACTATAAGACACATTCTGCGGCACAAAGGTTGGCGGGTATGAGAAATTTTTCAGAAAAAAACGGACATCCCATCTGTACGACGACCGGATGCCCGTAGGATATGCGGTTACTGCGCCTGCTGCTCCCGGTACAGCTTTCGCGCACGGACGAATGCGGCACACAGGCAGACGAACGAATAGAGCGAATAAATCAGATACGTGATCTGCTCGGGATTCTCCGCCATCATCGTGATGTACAGGCCAATGTTCAGCAGACTCGACGGGATCATGAGCGCGGTGTATTCAATGAAGGCGAACATGGTCAGGATGGAGTTGAGAATGCCGACGAGGGTGATGGTGCTGTCGAAAATGACGTACCCGGAGCCGACTGCCGTCAGAACCGCGGACATCGCACACCACACAATAAACATACCGCCGGCAAGAAGTCCTCTCTGCTTCCCTGTCATTTTCCGGAACACCGTCGATTTGCCCCACGGATTCTTCCGCCACTTCAGGAACGTGATGAGCTGGAGCGGACAGGAGAACAGGACGGCATACACCGCCGAGCCGTAGAGCTGATAATACACGTACACCGCCGCGTACAGGAGGGAGTTGAAGCCCCCGAGAAGGCTCGCGTAACGGCTGACCCGCGATTGCAGGAGGGAGATGACGAGCGAAATGTACAGGGGCAGAATCCGCAGGAACGACTGGCGGAACAATATGCCCGTGACGGTGATTCCCACAGCGGTGACAAGGAGGAGAATTTGCAGGATGTTCTGTCTGAGAAAGTCTTTGCGTTTCATGGATTGCCTCGGTTATTTTCTGTCCGGAATCCGGTCAAGCACCTTTTTGTACGGCATCAGCATACCCTCAGTCATCCTGCCGCCGAGCTTCTTTTTCAGCTTTTCGCTGGACATCATCGCACCCACCGCGTACATGCCGATCATGGTGCCGGGCTTTTTCTGCGGGAAATCGTACTGACCGTGCTCCTTGTAGAACCGGTGATCCGCCTTCATCATGCCCTGCATCAGCCAGATCAGGTCGCGGAAAATCTTCATGCCGCCCACGCCGTAGAAGTTCTGCGGAGGAACGTACCCGTGGTCAAGCGCCCAGCAGAGCGTTTTTGCCATTTTGTCGATTTCATGATCGGGGCTGACTTCATCGGTCGCCGTGCCCGCAAGGAAGTTCTGTCCGACCTCGGCGCGTCCTTCCACGATCATCTGCAAATTGAATTCCTTCGCGTACGGGCCGCTGATGAGGTATCCGACCGGCATTCCCATCGTCACGGTGCGGTGTCCGTTGCAGAACTGGCGGTCGTCGTACATCTTGAAGCGCGCGCCCATGGAGTGATCCTTCACCGTGAAGGCATACACAATGGCGTCCGCGGTCTGAAGATTGCTGCGCAGGAAATCATCGAATCCGTCGGTGTAGACGCACTTTCCGTCAGCGGCACAGTTGAAGCATCCGAGACATCCGCCGCGGAACGGGTATTCCCGGAGATTCACGACGCGCACGGCACGCTCACACACTGCCGCAAAGCGCGCAATCATGCTCCGCAGCTGGATATCCTCCTCGGCGTAATCCGCAACCACGACGATATCGCCCGGCTTTTCTTCAAAATTCACCGGAACGCTGACGGGCGCGGGTTCAAATTCGGGCTGTTTTTCCGGCAGTGCCTCGTACACGTCATTTTTCACGCACCAGACGGCGTAATTCCAGAAATCGCGCGCTTCTTTTCTGCCCTTTTCGGAAAGCAGGTCGTCCATGTCAGCGGAAAGCCCGCGGATGAACTTCATGCCCATATCCTGACAGTTGTCCTGAATGTACCGGTGCGCGGTCACGTCGTAGAAATGCTTGGACGTCGTGATCTGAGTCGCAAATTTCCCGGACAGGTCAACATCGGACGCTTTCACCAGCTCAATGAACCGGTGAAGCTGGGACGGCGCGATAAAGGTATAGACCGGATACGAAAACAGGATCATGTCAGCACGTTCAAGCGCATCGCGGGCAGGTGAAAAATCGCGCTCCAGTGCCTTGATCCGCTGTCCGGCGTGAAGAATTTCGAAAGTATGATGACGGCAGCATTTGCCGATGTAATGCACGGTCTGTAAGGTGACGCTGTTCTCACCCTTGGGACTTCCGTTGATGACGAGAATGTTCATGTTCTGCTCCTCGGTGAATTATTTTACTGCCTTTAGGCAGCACCGCACAGTTCTGGTGGTGCAATTGCGCCGTCAGGTTTTTCGTCAGGTTAAACAAGCCGAGGAAGCAAGAGCGACTCCTCTGCTGACGAGGTTTGTGACACATGACGGAAAAGATGCAAGCAAGTGTGCCGCCAAGGCGTTAGCCGGGAATTGTGCGGTGCTGCCATAATTATAGCCCATTCCGTCCGAAATTGCAAGACAGACAATCCGATTTATGCAGGCAGAACCGTGAATCCGTATCAGCGGAACAAATCCCGGTATTCTTCGGCGAGAAAATCGTCAAACACCTCCGTCTCAACCGTGAAAAACGGCGTTCCCATGTATCCGGGCGCAATTTCGTATTCGTCAAAGGGAATCATCAGGTTTCCGTCGGGCGTCAGGATGAAATCGTGCTCACCGTCGAGCGCAAGTCCGCCGAATCCGGCTTCATCCGGCTCGTACCAGTAGGTCAGATTCCCGTCCGCCGCCATTTCCGCACGCATTTGCCGAGTCAGAGCCTCTTCCAGTGCGTCAATCCATCCGTCATCTTCAAACAAGTCTCCAAGCCGGATCTGCTGTCCGCTTTCCCGGTCGATGTGGTAATACCGGTATGTCACAGCCGAGCCCGCCGCCGTTTCCGATATGCAGAGCCGCAGAGTGAACCACCGCTCCGTGTTCAGCACCGTATCGTAGGCGATGTTCAGAGAGCCGTGTCCGTCCGGGCTGCTGATCTCCACTTCCTTGCAGAAGGCTTCCACAAGCATTTCGGTAAGCTCCGCGGTGTCCCGGTTGATCTCTTCCGCACCGTTCCCTTTTTCCTTTATCATAGGCACTTCGACATCCAGTTCATGTCCGCCGTCATCCAGAAAATACGACCGTACCGTGACCACGCGGACAAAATCGCCGATCAGCGGGACTTTCCCGAGCGTTTCGGCATAAGCGCTGCTCACATTCGGCAGAACAATCAGCATCGCAAAGACGAACACCGCCGCATATGCCGCAATCCGCCTCACATACAGTGACGTCATCTGCCGTGCTCCCGTTTTTCCGCGCTCCGGGAGGGATGACAGCACCGCGTCCACCCGTTCCCGTGCACTGTCCGGAAGGTCACGGCGCTCCTCTGCCGCCAGTTTTTTCAAAGTTCTGTCAAATTCACTCATCTGTGAAAATCCTCCTCACTCAGCATCTCTTTCAGCTGTTTCCGCGCACGGTAGAGATACTGCCTCACCGTCACAGTCGGCACGCTCATGATCCGCGCGATGCTCTCCGTCGGCAGATCCTCGTAGTAGAACAGCGTCACCGCAGTCCGGTACGGCAGCTTCAGCCGGTTCACAGCCTCGCGCAGCACCAGCTTTTCCTCCGCATTTTCGCAGTCGCGCATCGGAATCTGTGCCGCTTCTTCCAGACACACCGTGTCATGCCGTTTCCGGATCATATCAACCGCTGTATTGTGAACAATCCGCAGAATCCATGTTTTGAACACCGTCACGTCCCGCAGTTCATTCAGCCGGGAATACGCTCTCAGAATACCGTCACCCATGGCGTCACAGGCGTCCGTTTCGTTCCGCAGAACCGCAAACGCCACGGAATACATCAGCCGCTCATACTCCCGGACGCGCTCGCCGAATTCGTCTCTGTCCATCAGTCCGCTCCTTTCACTGTCATTCATGTATCAGACGTTTCGGCAACACAAAAAGTTACAGCTTTTTCAATATTTTTCTCCGCAACCGCCGCAACCGATAGTTGAATTTTTCCAAGTACACCTCCATTGCAATGTGCCGCCGTCTCTGCTATAATGAAGCCAGTGATCACGAGCGAACCGGTTCCATCCAAAAAGCGAAAGGAACGAATCATGGAAAACATCAATCTCGGCGGAACCATCCGTCTTCTCCGAAAGAAAAAAGGCATCACGCAGGAAGCGCTCGCACAGGCAATCGGCGTCAGTGCACAGGCGGTCTCCAAGTGGGAAATGAACGCGTCATACCCGGATATGGCGCTGATTCCGGTACTGGCAGGGTATTTTGAAGTCACCCTCGACACCCTTTTCGGCTACGACATGGCGGAAGTGAAAAAGAGCATTCAGAACATCATCGACGGCGCGCGTCCGTATTTCTTCGACGACACTGCACGGTACGCGGAAACGATGAAAGCCGCGCTCAGAGACCATCCGGGCAATGAAGACCTGCTCTGTGCCCTGCTCGATGCGTACGAATACGACCTCAGAGAACGGAAAATCACCGATCATCTTGAGGATATGGTGGAATTATCCCTGAAAATCATCAGCGAAAGCGGGGATTTCGTGAAGGTCTGCTCCGTGAAGGACACCCTTGCGGCGGCGTATCTTGCCATGGACCGCTACGATGACGCGAAGGAAGTGCTTGAGAGTCTCCCGGACGCCTTTGACACCAAAGACGACGTGATGTCGTTCCGGCTGAAAGGCAAGGACAAAATGGACGCCTCGGTCTGGTCGCGGTGCCATCATCTCCAGAAGCTGTATCAGGCATGTCTCGAGGAAGGCGACTGCTGGCTCTCCGTCATCGGCACGGATCTGTACCCGAACTGCGACAAGGTCAGCGAAGCTCTGCGGTGCTACAACCGGGGTGAGGCCGTTCTGACCGCGTTCATTCTCGACGAATACGAGGGCGAGGACAAGTACATGTGGGCGGGCATGCAGACGTTCCACTACATCTTCCGTCAGCGCAAGGCGGCATGCTACAAGAAAATGGGCAGAATCTCCGAATGCGAAGCGGAAATTGAGGAAGCCTACCGCATCGTCAGCACATCGTGGCATGATTTTGAGGAATGCCGGGATGAAATCATGGGACCGTTCAACCGGTACCTGCGGGATTATGACCTTGGCGAGTATGTGAAGTGACAAAAGCCATCGTTTACCCTTGACAAAATTACATTAGTCATGTATAATATAATTGACAACATTTCAAATGTAATTTTCAGAGGGAGATACGGCGATGAAACAACGGTGGATTTTATGGATTCTTCTGCTCAGCGTATTTCTGACCGCCTGCACAGGAAACAAATCCGGAAGTGAGAAGCCGGTCAGCATCCGGGATGCGCTGCAAATCAGGGCGTACGCGTATCACCGGGAGACGAACAGCTACACACCGACAACGCTTGAACTGAACGAGCCAATTATCCTCCGCATGGGAGGCAGCGGTATGAACAACCTCAACCTCCAGTTCTGCTTCGAGGGCGGTGTCTGCGAGGTCATATCGGATGATGAGGACATCCAGCTCTCCATCGGCACGGACGGAAGCTACTGGGCAGAGGGCGATCTCGGAGACTACCGCACCTACGGCTTCTCGTTCACGGTCGGGCATGAGGGATATATAACCGCTTACCCGGTTGCAATTCACAAGGGCTGGTTTTCAAGCGGTGCACAGCCGGAGCTTGCCATGGAATACGATGCGACCCATTACACGCACAACGTCGGACGGGAGTATTACATAACCGTGAAGGCGAAGGACTTTGATACCACCATGATCACCGCACGGCTCAGACTGGTGCAGATCTCGGACAGCTACACGGCACAGGAAGACTACCGCGGCGACTTCACAATCGAGCTGATTTCCTACGAATACAGCGACATGTACGCCATCATGGAGGCGGAACAGTAAAAA